>CARDPF010000186.1 GCA_948960675.1 uncultured Eisenbergiella sp. | reverse complement strand
TGATTTTTTCGTGTCCAATTGTAACGCCCTTTTGGGGACGGGTTTTGCGCTGCGGCATATTTTGCTGCCCCTTGGCATCAGCTTTTTTACTTTTCAGCAGATCGGCTATCTGGCAGATGTTTACCGGGGGGAGGCGGATGCATGCAGCCTGACGGACTATGCGCTGTTTGTTTCTTTTTTTCCGCAGCTGGTGGCGGGGCCGATCGTGAACTATGGGGAAATGATGCCCCAGTTTCAGAAAATCGGGCACCGCAGGTTTTGCTTTGAGCAGTTTACCCGGGGACTGTATCTCTTCGTGCTGGGGCTTTCCAAAAAAGTATTGCTTGCGGATACGTTTGGGGCGGCGGTGGATTACGGGTACAAAAACCTTGCGTCGCTGGGCAGCATGGATGCGGTTTTGGTGATGTTTTTTTATACGATACAGCTATACTTTGATTTTTCCGGTTATTGCGATATGGCCAGGGGGCTGGGACAGATGATGGGGATTGCCATTCCGGTGAACTTTACTTCCCCGTACCGGGCTGCCGATATTGTGGAATTTTGGAAACGGTGGCATATTACGCTGAACCGGTTTTTGATGCGGAATGTGTATATCCCGCTGGGCGGCAACCGCAAGGGAAAGGGGCGGATGTATGCCAATCTGCTTTTCGTGTTTTTGGTCAGCGGAATCTGGCACGGGGCGGGCTGGAATTTTGTGGTCTGGGGACTTTTGCACGGGATTGCTTACTGCCTGGTGCGCATGCGGGGGGAAAAAAAGCCCATGCTGCCCCGGTGGTGCCGGGTAACGGTTACCTGGCTGTTTGCCAACGCGGCATGGGTCTTTTTTAGGGCGCCCGATCTGCGCAGCGCGCTGGGCCTGTTTGGGAGAATGGCGTCGAAAGGCGCAGGCCTGCCCTGTGCCGGTATTTTGGATGCGTTTTGTCTGGATGAGTTTTGGTATGTGATGAAGGTGCTTGGGCTGGCCGGGCTGCCTTACAGCGAGTTGTATTTGTGCATCCTGTTTTTGGCGGCGGCGTTGTATCTGATTTTTTTCCATGGGAATGCATCGGAAATGGCGGAGCGGTTTCGGGCAAACAAAAGAAGCATGGCGGGGACGGCGGTCCTGCTTTTGTGGTGTGTGCTGTCGCTGTCGGGGGTAAGCACCTTTCTGTATTTTAATTTTTGAGGGAAACAATCCGTATGGAGAATACATGCAAAAAATGGCTTGCCGGGTTCGGGGCCCTGGTGTTGGTGGGGCTGGCGGCGGCAATGGCCCTGGTGATTTATGTGGATCCTTTTTTCCAATATCATAAACCGCTGTCCTGGTTTCCTTATCTTGTGGACAATCAGGTGAATCAGAATCCTGGACTTGCGAAAAATATGGATTATGAGGCGGTTTTGCTGGGTTCTTCCATGACTGCCAGCTTCCATATGGACTGGTTTGAAAAGACCATGGGGGTGAAAACCCAAAAGCTGTCCTACAACGGCTCTTACCCCAAGGATCTGTCCAATATTATGGAACTGGTATTTGCGGCCAAGAAAAACGGCGTGAAAAAGGTGTTTGCCGCGCTGGACCAGGCAACCTTTTCCGCAGATGTGGAGGAGACGAAATTCCCGGTCACAAAATATTTATATGACGATAATTACGGCAACGACGTATCGTATTGGTTCAATAAGGATGTGATTCTCAATTATATCCTGCGTCCCCTTGCAGATCCGAAGGACCGGTCGGATTTTAACTGCCTTTACCGTCCCTGGTGGACGGACGAGTATTACAACAAGACAAATGTGCTCATGTATTATACGCCGTCCGGGGAAAAGAGTGAGGCCAAACCGGCGGACGCCTACGTGGAAGCCGTCAAAAAGAATCTGGAGCACAACCTTTTTCCTTATATAGAAGCACATCCGGAGACGGAATTTTATTTTTTCTATCCGCCCTACAGTATTCTGTTTTGGAACGATGTGATGCGGGAAAAGGAACTGGATGCGGTGATGGGACGCTTAACCTATATGACGGAAAAATTGTTGGCGTATCCCAATGTTCATGTGTTTAACTTTTTGGGGAAAGAGGAGATTGTCTGCAACTTGAATAATTATGCGGATTTTATGCATTACCATAGGGATACCTGCCGCTATATCACGGATTGCTTTGCCGACGGGGAGAACGAAGTGACGCTTAAGACGTACGAAAAATCACTGGGGCAGGTGCGGGAAATGGCTTTGACATACGATTATGCATCCGTCTGGGAGAACTGGCAGGATATGACCCCGCGGTTTTATGAAGGAAGAGGATAAGAAAATATGCTGCAGAAAGCTTTCGGGTTTCTGTTTTTGTTCGGGATTGCGCCTGTTTGTACGGGCCTTTTATGGGTGGGAGCGCCGGGAAAGAAAAGACGGGGCCCGGATTTTGTGTATCTGGCCGGGTTTTTGACGCAGCTTGCGCTGTTTCAGCTTGTGGCGGTGCCGGTTATGCTTGTAAACCCCCATGGGATGGGATTGCTGACAGGCCTTACGGCAGGACTTTCCGCAGCATTGTCCATCATGGGCGTGGTATTTGGTTTTCCGGCTTTGCAAGCCTTTGCCCGCAGCTTGGCAGAACGGATATCCCAAAGCCTGCGCAAGGCAGGGCGCGCCAAAAGGCGCAGGAAGGGTGGAAGAAGGAGGCGGGGAGGGCCAGGCGGCATTAGGGTGGAACCGTTGGCTGCGGAGCGCCGTGTTTTTTGGGCTTTGGCGCTGGCGGTGGTGGGATTCCAAATGTATATGGCTTATGCGTATGCATCCTTTGACGGCGACGATTCCTATTATGTGGTGCAGTCGGTGCTTGCGGACCAGACCGGGGTGCTAAACCGGATCCGTCCTTATACGGGATTGTCCACGGATTTGGATGTCCGTCATGCGCTGGCGGCCCTGCCGCTTTGGGTGGCATATGTGGCCCGCATAACCGGTATTCATGCGACCATTGTGGCGCACAGCCTGCTGCCCCTTGTGTGGATCCCCCTGACCTATCTGTGCTATTTTGAAATCGGGCGCCTGCTTTTTGGCCAAGAAGGCGTGCGGCTGCCGGTTTTTGTGACGCTGACGGGGATCTTACAGATCTTTGGCAACACGTCGATCTATACCAATGCCACGTTTTTTTTGACAAGGACCTGGCAGGGAAAATCCATTTTGTGCAATTTTGTATTATTGGTACAGGTTTGGCTCCTTCTGGAAATCTTCGGAAGGAGAAAGCGGCGGTACCAGAGCGTATATTGGAAGCTCCTTGCGGTTAACAATATCGTTTCGGCCATGATGACCAGCATGGGGGCTTTCCTGGCGGCGATGTTTCTGGGGATTGCAGGACTGTCCGCCGCTGTCCGCCAAAGAAAGCCGTCCTGTCTTTTGCGGGCGGCTGTTTGCTGTATACCAAATGTTGTGTATCTGGTCATGCTTTTGGTGATGGGGTAGGGCGTGTTTGGGGAATGCGTCTTTGGGAGGCGTTTTATGCAAGAGATTTTGCAAGTCTTTAAAAGCTACTGTGGAAGCGGGTGGTATCCGGTTTTGTTTTTGGCGGGGCTGGTTTATCTTTTGGCGGTGGAAAAAAGCAGGCGGGTGCGCATCGTGCTGCTCTATACCTCCCTGGTCATTGCGGTTTTATTTTTCCTTCCCCCTTTTAAGCGGATCATGGATATCCTGGACGAGGGAACCTATTACCGGATTTTGTGGCTTTTGCCGATGACGGTGGTCATTGCCTATGCAGGGCTGCGGCTGGCCGGCCGGCATTACCGTATTGGTTTTGCCATATTGACCATATTGTTTGTATTGGCCGGCCGGTATGCTTATAAAAGTATCCACATTACAAAAGCCCAGAACCGTTACCATATCCCCGATGCGGTGGTTGCCATCTGCAATGAGATTATGCCCGGTGAGGATGAGGAACGGGTCTGGGCTGTGTTTCCGGAAGAACTGATCTACTTTGTGCGCCAATATTCATCCGAAATACAGATGCCCTACGGGCGGGAAATGCTGGAGACCCAATGGGAATGGAACTGGGATACCCACCCGATTTATGCCATTATGCGGGAAGAACCCATCGACATCGGCGCGCTGATTCCGCTGCTTGAGCAGTATCATGTGCAATACCTGATCCTAAACCGGGGAATTGGGCTTTCCGGGCAGCCGGAAGAAAACGGTCTGGTCAAGTACGCTTCCGTGGAGGCTTACGACGTCTACCGCAATCCTACGGTGGAAATTTATAAAAAGCAGCATTAAATGCCTGTGAACCGTCCGGCAGGCAGGGAAACCCGGGAGCGGGCAGGGTATCCTTTCAGGGTGGACGGTTACAACTTTTTGAAGGAGGCTACTTTTGGGTGTGGGGGAATACGTCCGCGAATCGTTTGGCGACCCGCTCGCGGCCCTTGTCGTTTAGGTGGAAACCGTCCGTGAGACAATCGCCGTCCTCCAGGGTGACTGCCCCGTAGTAGGTGTCGATGAAGGTGATGCCGTTGCTTCTGGAGGCTTCCAGCTGCCAGTTGATATAGTCCGTCAGCGTGCCGTTGCCCAGATCGTCCCGGTCGGCGTCCACCGTTTGTCCGTCCGTGCCGGTGAAGGTGCCGTAGGTGGGGGAAAGCAAAAAGATCCGGACATGGGGATAGTTCTCCTGTATAAGCTGTATGCTTGCGGATAAGGCGCCGAATACGGTGTTTAGGTTTTTGGTGTTGTTTTCGTCGTAAACCGTCCGCCTGTCTTTATAATCCTGCAGGTCATAGAAGAGAACGAGGGCGTCCACCGTTTGCATGTCCGTGTTTTTCAGGGTATCCAGCGCCGTGAGGGCGGCCTTGTCCCCAAGCTGTGTGGCAACCACGTCCATCAGTTCAAAATTTTGGTTGCAAAGGGCGGCGCAGAGCAAATACAGGCTTACGCCGTCTAGGGGATAATCGCTTTGGAATTCCTGGTTTTTCATGGAAATCGTGCTGCCGGAAAAGGCGGCGTTTCGGATGACGGCCCCGGTCTTTTCTTCCATCAGCGCGGCCAGTCCGCCGCCGTCTGTCTTGTCCGACAAAGGGTCATTGCCCAGGGCCAGCACGGTAGTGATGCCGTCGTCCTCCCTGCCCTGCAAAACGGACGGATCCAGGGGCTGCACATAATCCAAAAGCTCCACGTCGAATTCGTCCGTCTGCTCATCTGGGTCGTAGTCAGACCGTTTTCCGATATTCCAGACCAGGAGCCGGATGACGGTGATGATAAAAACAACGAAAAGCACGAGAAAAAAGACGGCATGGCCGTTTATTTTTTTGCGTTTTCTTCTGCGTTTACGGGAAGTTTTTCGCTGCCTGTTTGTTTTTGGGGAAGTTTTTTTCCCGGTATGGATGGTATCTTGCGATTCTTCGGGATACCAAAATTCATTTTCATCTTTTTGCATAGTGGGAACCGTATACCTTTCCTGGGTGGCGGCGCGCCAACAATGATGCCTGACATTGGCGGCTGAACTGTTACAATGGCGCACTCCTTTTTCACCATTATCTTATCATTTGCCGTTTTTTATGTCCAGAAAAGAGAAGGCGAATTTTTCCAAATTAAGAAAATCTACAGAATTTTACAGTTTCTATGAAGGAAAAAAGATGGTATACTTAATGATTATAGCAGGGCAGCCTTTTGGGGCGGCCCGGTACGGAAATGCGGTCAGGTTGAAGCGTTTGCGGGCAGTTTGTCCCGGCAAACTTTAGTCCGCCAAAGCGGGCGGGAAGGTTTCCATGAAAAAGAACAATACGGTCCGGGAGCTTTTGGCCCTGCAGGCGGTGGTGGTGGTCTACACCTTTGCCGGTATTATCGGAAAGATTGCCGCCGGGCAAAATGACATAACATTCTTTTTGCTCTATTTTGCCGAATTGGCGGTTCTTTTTGTGTATGCCATCCTCTGGCAGCAGATGATCCGCCGGTTTGAGTTATCCGTGGCCTATGCCAACCGGGCAGCGGCGCTTGCCTGGTCACTTTTGTGGGCGGTCCTGGTTTTTGGGGAGAAGGTGACTTTACAAAAGGCGGCCGGCGTGGCGCTGGTTCTTGCAGGAATGGCCATAGTCAACGGCAAAAGGGGGAAGCAGCAATGAAAATGGATTATCATTACCTGTTTCTGGCGCTGTCCGTGACACTTGCATCCATCTCGCAGGTATTGCTTAAAAAAGGGGCGTTGCAGGAATACGGCTCCTTTTTTAAGCAATATGTAAACCCGTGGGTGATCGGCGGGTATGCCCTGCTGTTGGTTTCTGTCTTTTTGACAAACTGCGCGCTGCGGACGTTGGATTACCTGAATGCGCCGATGGCGGAATCCTTTGGGTTTGTGCTGGTTTTGGTGCTTAGCGCCCTGTTTTTTCATGAAAAGATAACCCTGCGCAGGTCAGAT
>CARDPF010000185.1 GCA_948960675.1 uncultured Eisenbergiella sp. | reverse complement strand
TTATGTGGATACTTTATACGTAGCCAGAAGCTGCCTGCCGGATCTTCCCCGCCACAGGCTGGTGGATTTGGCGGCCTATTTTCAAATCGGAACCCAAGGGGCCCATAGGGCCCTGCAGGACTGTCTGATGAACCGGCAATGTTTTGAAAGGATGGCGGGGTTGCTGCAGGACACCCAGACGGATATCTGCCCCAAATGCGGCGGACAGCTGATAAAAAGAAAAGGGAAATTCGGCATGTTTTTTGGGTGCTGCAATTACCCGGGCTGTAGGTTTACGAAAAATATAAGCGCAAATTTGTGAGTCTTCCCATTCATGAAAAGAAAATCCCCCGCATATAGTGTATCAGCACATATGGAAGGGGATTTTTTATGGAAAATCTGCAGGCGGAGAATTTGTATACACAGAATCTTTACCGCGATATCCAAAAACGGACAGGCGGTGAAATTTACATAGGAGTGGTCGGCCCCGTGCGCACGGGAAAATCCACGTTTATCAAGCGGTTCATGGATGTGGCGGTGCTTCCCTACATGGCAGAGGAAGCCGATAAAACGAGGGCACAGGATGAACTGCCCCAGAGCGCGGGGGGAAAGACCGTCACTACAACGGAACCGAAATTTATTCCGCAGGAGGCGGCGGCCCTCAAGCTCGGCGGGGACGTGAATGTGAAGATCCGTCTGGTGGACTGCGTGGGCTTTATGGTGGAAGGGGCGGCGGGCCATATGGAGGAGGGAGCGGAGCGCATGGTCAAGACGCCCTGGTATGAGGCGGAGATTCCCTTCACCCAGGCGGCGGAAATCGGCACCAGAAAGGTGATCACGGATCATTCCACCATCGGCGTCGTGGTGACAACGGACGGAAGCTTTGGCGAACTTTCAAGGGAGAGCTATGAGGCGGCGGAAGAGAAAGCCATTACGGAACTGAAAAAGCTTAGGAAGCCTTTTTTGGTGCTGGTCAATTCCGCAAGGCCTTACGGGCAGGATGCGGAGCGGACCGCGCAGGCTATCCGGGACAAATACCAGGTGGCGGCCATGACTGTAAACTGCGCGCAGCTTGCGGAAGAGGATATCCGTCATATTATGGAAAAGGTGCTCTATGAATTTCCGGTTACGACGGTGGAATTTTATATGCCAAAATGGGTGGAGATGCTGCCCACCAGTCACCGGATGAAAGCGGATATGATTGCGCGGATCCGGGAGATGATGGGAAAAATCAACACCATCCGGGATGTGGCGGAGCACCCGATCAGTTTGTCCGGCGATTATGTCCGGCGCTGCATGGTGGAAAACATCAATATGTCCGACGGCTGTATCCGCGTCGTGCTGGATATGGATGACAAATATTATTACGAAATGCTCAGCGAGATGGTAGGGGAGGCCATCGGAAGTGAGTATGAACTGATGGAAATCTTAAAAAACATGGCGCAGATGAAACGGGAATACGCAAGGGTATTGTCCGCCATGCAGGCCGTCCGCTCCAAAGGCTACGGTGTGGTGATGCCCCAGCGCAACGAAATCCGTCTGGAACGTCCGGAGGTCATCCGGCACGGTAACAAGTACGGTGTGAAAATCAAGGCGGAGAGCCCCTCCCTGCATTTTATCCGGGCAAACGTGGTGACGGAGATCGCGCCCATTGTGGGGACCGAACAGCAGGCGAAGGATTTGATCGGCTATATCGACGAAAACGGCAGGGATGAAGGAATCTGGGAAACCAACATATTTGGCAAGACCGTGGAACAGCTGGTCAACGACGGAATCCGTACCAAAATTTCCATGATTGGCGACGAAAGCCAGGTGAAGCTGCAGGATACCATGCAGAAAATTGTGAACGATTCCACAGGCGGCATGGTATGTATCATTATTTGAGGAAACTACAGATTGCTGTTGCAAATAAAAAATATACCATGTATACTGATAGGGAAGAGAGGATAAGCGGGCAAAATACTGCTCGCTTATATCGTTGCCATGGCAGACGGCCGTGCAAAAGGCGGCCAAACGTACACGGCGCAGGAAACATATAGGAAGCGGGAGAAGATTATGAATTTACTGAAGAAACTGTTTGCCCCCACAGACATGACAGAAGGGACGCCCTGGAAGAAAATCACATTGTTTGCGATTCCCATGCTGATCGGCAATATTGCACAGCAGCTGTATAATACGGTGGATTCCATTGTGGTAGGAAAATATGTGGGGGATAATGCGCTTGCGGCAGTGGGCAGCGCTTCCCCTGTGCTGAATCTGCTGTTGGTTTTGTTTGTGGGAATATCCACGGGAGCCAGCATCATGGTATCCCAATATTTCGGCGCAAGACAAAGGGAACAGCTGGCGGGAAGCATCGGTACCTGTATCACGCTGACTGCGGCATCCTCGCTTTTGATTATGGTGGTGGGGCCTCTTGTGACAAAGCCCATGCTGCACATGCTGCGCACGCCGGACAGCATTCTGGAATGGTGTTCTTCCTATTTAAACATCCTGTTTATCGGGGTTGCGGGCATGGCCTATTATAATATTTTAAGCGGCATTTTGCGCGGTCTTGGGGATTCCGTGTCAGCCCTTTTGTATTTGCTTGTCTCCACAGTGCTCAATATTGTGTTGGATGTCTTATTTGTGGCTTCTTTTGACATGGGGGTTGCGGGTGTGGCATTGGCGACGGCGATTGCACAGGGCATTTCTTCCCTGTTATGTCTCTGGAGGCTGCTGCACATGAAAGATATTTTCGAACTGCGGGGAAAGGATCTGGCTCCCACAAAGAGGCATACGATGGATACGATCCGTCTGGGTCTTCCTTCCGGTGTGACACAGGCGATTTTTTCCATGGCGATGATTATTGTGCAGTCATTGACCAACAGTTTCGGGGAAATGTTTATTGCGGCCAACGTGATTGTCATGCGTGTGGACGGGTTTGCCATGATGCCCAACTTTTCTTTCGGGACGGCCATGACCACCTATGCGGGACAGAACGTGGGGGCGCGCAAGCCGGACCGCGTGGAGAGCGGGGCGAAACAGGGAACCTGGATTGCGGTGTTGGTATCCGCCGTGATTACCGGCATCATCCTTATTTTCGGGAAATATCTGATGGGCATTTTTACCAATACGGCGGAATTGGTGGATTTGAGCATGCACCTGATGCGGATATTGGCGGTGGGCTACATCTCCATGGCCGTGACCCAAAGCCTGTCCGGTGTGATGCGGGGGGCAGGGGACACGATGACACCCATGTGGATTTCCCTGATTACCACAGTCTGTGTCAGGGTTCCCATTGCCTATGGGATCTCCTGGCTGACCAAAACCCCGCAGCTGCCCAACGGAAACAGCGATTGTATTTATATTTCCCTGCTGTTGTCCTGGCTGATCGGGGCGGCGGTAACGGGATTCTTTTACCGGAAAGGCAAGTGGAAAAACATGGGTTTGGATTAACGCCAAACAGACCGGGCTGCGTGGCCAAGGGCACAGCGGGCAGGCTCCTGCGCTATCCCGGTTCCCCCACCGGACAGACGGCTCCTTTCGCATTTTTATATGCAAAACGGGGAATTTTTCCAAAACACTGCCTCATTCCAAACTGCCTAAAAACGCGGAAACTCGCTGCGCTCAAACAATCCGCGTTTTTGGCAGGAATGGGGCAGTGTTTTGAAAATTCCACCGTTTGCATGCCACCATGCGAAAGGAGCCGTCCGTCCGGTGGGGGGAACCGGGATAGCGCAGGAGCCTGCCCGCTGTGCCTTTGGCCACTGGGGGAGTGGGACATGATTTATTTGTGCATGAAATGCAAGGCTGCAAAGGCTAAAGTGTGGTAATGTTTTGGGGAAGGGAGGGAATCGGATGGACTGGCTTACACATATGAATGAGGCGATGGAATATATGGAAGCGCATCTGGCGGATGAAATTTCTTATGCCCGTGCCGCACAAATTGCCTGCTGCTCTACTTATCATTTCCAACGGATGTTTTCCTATGTGGCGGGAATACCGCTGTCGGAATATATCCGGCGCAGGCGGTTGACTCTGGCGGCGTTTGCACTACAGAAAGGTGCAAAGGTTATCGACACCGCGCTGAAATTCGGTTATGAATCACCGGAAGCGTTCAGCAGGGCTTTTAAGAAGCTGCATGGCGTCTCGCCTGTGGAGGTGCGCGACAGAAGTATTTCCCTGAAAGCCTATCCGAAAATGACTTTCTCTATCACAATCAAAGGAGATGTGGAGATGAACTATCGTATTACACAGCGGGAGGCGTTTAGGATGTTCGGCGTTTACGCAGAAATCAGCACAGACCAGAAAATTGCCTTTGGGCAGATTCCGCAGTTTTTTGAAAAATGTGACGAGGAACGGATTCCGGATGAGATCAATGCACTTTTGGGGCGTTTTCCCGATAACCACACCATATCCGCATTGTACGACTATTCGGAAAAATCGTTTAAGTACATGCTTTGTCAGTTTTTACCGAAAGGTCTTACGGTAGGGGAAAAATTCACGGTATTGGACGTCCCTGCGGCGACCTGGGCGGTTTTTGATGTGCCGGACTGCGAGATGCAGACAATGTGGGGAAGAATCTGGACAGAGTGGTTTCCTTCGTCCGGGTATGAGACGGTGGAGGGCATACAGTTCGAAATGTATTACGGACTGGCAAGCCACGGAAACGTAACGGGAGAGATCTGGGTTCCTGTCAGAAAAAAAGGGTGACCATGCGACAGGGGGCAAAGCCGCAGCGCGGTTTTGCCCCCTGTCAGAGGAACGGTTTGCCATTCTTTTTGTGAAACGGTTATATTGGGACAACCTATTCCCCGGATTCCCGCAGCGGTTTATACTTGGAAGAGGCCACGAAGGTGGTCTTGATTTCTTTTCCGTTTTTATAGGAGGTTAAGTAGGACTTGGAGGAAAGGTGGTCGAGCTGTTTGGCCCACAGCTTCCAGGAGCGGCCGTCCAGTTCGCTTTCCAGAACCAACACATTAACCGTCACTTTTTTGCCGGAGGTGGTGGCCTGCAGGATGACGGGGGTCGTGTAGTCGTTGCGGATTTTTAGGTCTTTGGAGCCGTTTGCGATGGCGGCATCCAGTCCGTGGGGCAGATAGGAGACCGGCATACTGTGCTGGTGTCTTTCGGTCACGGTAAGTCCGGCGTTCATGGCTGCGTTGTAGACGGTGGAGGAGACCTGACAAACGCCGCCCCCCATGCCGGTGGTGTGTACGCCGTTTAAGTAAACCCCTGCCGGTTTATAGCCGTTTGCGGAAGAGCGGGGGAGGAAGGCGTCGCTGACAGAGATCGTCTGTCCGGGCATGATCACCGTATTGTGGATGTGGGAAGCCGCCACGGAAATATTGGAGCAGCGGTTTGCGCTGCTGGTGGCGTAGCTGGTGGTGCAGCTTCCGGAAAGGACGAAGTCCGGGCTGACCGTGATATCGCGGCTGTCGGAAACCGGCGTAAGGTGCTGTGGCGCAAGTTCCAGCGAAATGTCGCCTGTAGGGCCTGCAAGCACCATGGTAGAGAGCGTGTCTGCCAGCCACTGCGCCATTTCCGGCTTGGTTTCATAATGCAGCTGTCCGTTTTGCCGGATATAGCTGCCTGCACCGTTGTCGTATAGGGGAGCATTTTCCTGCAGCGTTAAGACAGCCAGTTCGGCATTGATAGCCTGAAAATAAGATGTAAAGACGGATTGATCCCGAAAACGGAGGCCGATTTTACCGTTTTCATTGCTCAAGCGCACCGGAACGTTTGCAAAGGCATCCATGCCCGTCACCCAGCTGTGTCCCTGATAGGAGATTGTGACTTTTTGCGTCTGCCATGCCGGGTCAATATAGAGGGAATCCCCAAATACCGTATCATAGGTCAGGGCCGGAAGCGGCTGGGGACTCCAGCTTTGTCTGGCGTGCGCTTTTAGCGGGGATAAGAGAACATATAGGGCCAGTAGTGCAGCACATGCCGTAGTATAAATTAATTTTGTCTGTTTCATCATAACCTCCCTGCCCGCCATGGCGGGCATAAATTTCCTTTACCATTCACGGCGGGGCCGCTTCTAGTAATGATTCGGGGCGCTATTCCGAATTTTGCTACGCAAAAACGCCCCTCATTCTTGTATTATATTCTCAATAGTAACTAAACTCCCATGCGCCATTGCTGGCACGCCACTACGCATGAAAGCCGGTTGCTACGCGCTGGCGCGCTCCGCAAACGCGTTGCAATCATTTATTATATACGGTATGATTTCCAAAATCAATATTTTTTCAAAAATGGTTTCAAATGTGCGTACTTCTCGTTACTATGAGCGGCCCCGGGCCACGAATCAATGTCACTTAGTTAGGCCACGGGCTTTGGGAGACATGCCAACGGGTGGGGAGGGCGGATCCTTTTGCAGGCCGGACACCCCTGCCGGGCGGACGGTTCCTTACGCAT
>CARDPF010000184.1 GCA_948960675.1 uncultured Eisenbergiella sp. | reverse complement strand
GACCACCGAGATCTACACTCTTTCCCTACACGACGCTCTTCCGATCTCCACAGGGCGCAAAAAACGCACGATGTTTGGACGGTTTTGCGCCCTGTGGCAGGCGCCCCGTCAAAAGTGCTTGACAAATGCGTGGGAGTTCATTATAGTGAAAAAAGAAAAGATTGTGACGAAGAGGAGTACACATCCCCTGGCCCACAGAGAGGACGTCCCACCGGCTGCAAGGATGTTTGGGCAACAGAATGTGGAAGGTAGCTTCCGAATCGGAAAGCCGAACCGCATGCGCCGTTTGGGCGCTGCACAGTAAGGTTTCACGTCCCGTCCCCGTTAGAGGACGTAAGCTTTCCTGCATGGGAGAGCGCAAAGAGGCTGTACGGTGCGACAGGCAGATAAAAACAGGATTGCTGCCGTGCAGTGAACAAAGGTGGTACCGCGTAGGACAGGCGGCTGTTTGAAAGCAGCGCTTTAGGACGCCCTTTGGTGATGTAGAATCGCCCGGGGGCGTTTTTGGTATTCCGGGAATTTCCGGAGGCAAAAGGCCCTTTTGGGGGATGGGATGCACAGGTCCGGAATGCGTACGGGGTGCGCATTCTACAGGAACATGACGCAGGATAGCGAAAAAGGAGCGACGCACATGGGCAAAGAACTGGCAAAGACGTACGATCCGCACGGGATCGAGGACAGGATTTATCAAAAATGGATGGAAAAGAAATATTTCCATGCAGAAGTGGACAAAACCAGAAAACCTTTTACGATTGTGATTCCTCCCCCGAATATCACGGGGCAGCTGCATATGGGGCATGCGCTGGATAATACGATGCAGGATATCCTGATCCGTTTTAAAAGGATGCAGGGGTATAACGCCCTGTGGCAGCCGGGAACCGACCATGCCAGCATCGCAACCGAGGTCAAGATCATTGAGAACCTGAAAAAAGAGGGAATCAATAAAAATGACCTGGGCAGGGAAGGGTTTTTGGAAAAGGCCTGGGAATGGAAAAAAGAGTACGGGGGCCGCATTATCAACCAGCTAAAGAAAATGGGATCCTCCTGCGACTGGGACAGGGAACGGTTCACCATGGACGAGGGCTGCAACCGCGCGGTCACGGAAGTCTTTTGCAAGATGCATGAAAAAGGCTGGATTTACAAGGGAAACCGGATCGGCAACTGGTGTCCGGTCTGTAAGACCTCCATTTCCGACGCGGAGGTGGTTTATGAGGAGCAGGCAGGGCATTTTTGGCATATCAAATATCCCTTTATCAACGAGGACGGCAGTGTGAGCGACACGGAGTTTTTGGAGTTTGCCACCACGCGGCCGGAAACCATGCTGGGGGATACGGCGGTGGCCGTAAACCCGGAGGATGAAAGATACAAGGGAATCATCGGCAGAAAGCTGATGCTTCCCATTATGAACCGGGAATTGCCCATTGTGGCGGATTCCTATGTGGACATGGAATTCGGCACCGGCGTGGTGAAGATCACCCCCGGACATGACCCCAATGACTTTGAGGTTGGCAGGCGCCATGGCCTGCCGGAGATCAACATTTTAAACGACGACGCTACCATCAACGAAAACGGCGGCAAATATAACGGGATGGACCGCTACGAGGCGCGCAAGGCCATTGTCAGCGAACTGGAAAAAATGGGGCTTTTGGTCCGCATCGAAGAGCATACCCACAATGTGGGAACCCATGACCGCTGTAAAACCACCATTGAGCCGATGATCAAAAAGCAGTGGTTTGTGAAGATGGACGAACTGGTCAAACCGGCGGTCAAGGCCGTGCAGGACGGCGACATCAAGCTGATTCCGGAGCGGATGGAAAAGATTTATTATAACTGGACGGATAACATCAAGGACTGGTGTATTTCCCGGCAGCTTTGGTGGGGACACCGGATTCCGGCCTACTATTGTCAGGACTGCATGGAAACCGTGGTGGCAAAGGAATGCCCTACGGTCTGCCCTAAGTGCGGGGGCACGCATTTTGAACAGGATCCCGATACGCTGGATACCTGGTTTTCCTCCGCCCTCTGGCCCTTTTCCACGCTGGGATGGCCGGACCGGACAGAGGAACTGGAGTATTTTTACCCGACGGATGTGCTGGTGACAGGATATGACATCATTTTCTTCTGGGTCATCCGCATGATTTTCTCCGGCTATGAGCAGATGGGGCAAAAGCCGTTCCACACCGTGCTGTTCCATGGGCTTGTGCGGGATTCCCAGGGGCGCAAAATGAGCAAATCTCTGGGCAACGGAATTGATCCGCTGGAGGTCATCGAGCAGTACGGTGCGGATGCCTTGCGCCTGACGCTGATGACGGGGAACGCGCCGGGCAACGACATGCGTTTTTACATGGAACGGGTGGAGGCCAACCGGAATTTTGCCAACAAGGTGTGGAACGCTTCCCGCTTCATCATGATGAATATGGAAGGAAAAGAAATTCCGGTGGACGCAGAATGTCATTTACAGCCGGTGGACCAGTGGATTTTGTCCAAATTAAACCGGGTGGTCAGGGAAGTGACCGACAACATGGAAAGCTTTGAACTGGGCATAGCGGTGCAGAAGGTCTATGACTTTATCTGGGACGAATTCTGCGACTGGTATATCGAGATGGTAAAGCCCAGACTGTATGCCGACGATGATGCGGCCAGCAAGGGAGCCGCGCTCTGGACGCTGCGGACGGTCCTGATCGACGCCTTAAAGCTTTTGCATCCCTATATGCCGTTTATCACGGAGGAAATTTTTTGTACACTGCAGTCCGAGGAGGAATCCATCATGGTTTCGTCCTGGCCGGTCTGGCGGGAGGACCGGAATTTTGAAAAGCAGGAACGGGAAATCGGTGTGATCAAAGAGGCCGTCCGGGGAATCCGGAACCTGCGCACGGAAATGAATGTCCCGCCCAGCAAAAAGGCGCATGTGTATGTGGTAGGAAGTAAGCAGGAGACGCTGGACATCTTTGCAAAGGGCAGGCTGTTTTTCGCTTCCCTTGCCGGGGCATCGGATGTGACCCTGCAGGCGGACAGGGAGGGCATTGACCAGGACGCGGTTTCCGTGGTGCTGGCCAATGCGACGCTTTACATTCCCTTTGCGGAGCTTTTGGATATCGGCAAAGAGATCGAACGCCTGAAAAAGGAGGAAAAGCGGCTGGAGGGCGAACTGGCCCGGGTAAACGGCATGCTGAACAACGAAAAATTCATCAGCCGGGCGCCGGAGGAAAAAATCCAACAGGAGCGGGCAAAATTGGAGAAATACGGGCAGATGATGGCACAGGTGCAGGAGCGGCTCGCACAGCTGCGCAAGTAAGCCGTTATGGGGCAGTTGACGTACCGGGAAGCGGTGGAGGAGCTTTTTTTACTTCCCACCAAAACCAAAAAGAATCCCTTTGCACAGACGCAGGCGTTTTACCGGCAGCTGGGGGAGCCGGGAAGCCGTTTCCCAATTATCCATGTGGCGGGAACCAACGGGAAAGGTTCCGTCTGTGCCTATATAAACAGCATTTTATCCGTGGCCGGATACAGGGTGGGGATGTTTACCTCCCCCCACCTGGTGGACGTCCGGGAACGTCTGGTGCTGCAAAACGGCCGGATCGGGGAAGAAACCTTTGCCCGGCTTTTTTGCGTACTGCAAAAGCGGCTGGAGGAGTATGCACAGGGGGCATACAGGCCGTCCTTTTTTGAAACCCTGTTTTTTGTTTTCATGCTGTGGATGGAGGAGGAAGAACCGGACGCCGTCCTTTTGGAGGCCGGGATGGGCGGCAGGCTGGATGTGACCAATGTGGTGCGGCGTCCTGCCGTGACGGCGATCACCGGCATCGGATTAGATCATTGCGCCTATTTGGGAGCCACGAGGGAAGCGATTGCACGGGAAAAAGCGGGGATTTTTAAGGAGGGGGTTTTGGCCGTCTGCTGGCAGACAGGCGACGGGGTGGAACGGGTTTTCCGGGACAGGGCGCGGGAATTGTCGGTTCCGTTGCGGGCAGTGTCAAAAAAGGAAGTCAAATTATCAAAAATAAAGAAAAATTACATTGATTTTTTCCTCAAGTCTGCGTATGATAGATATATTGAAGTCCATTTGGAAACAAGTGCCATTTATCAGACCGAAAACGCTGCCCTGGCCGTCGCAGCACTGGGGCAGGCAAAACGGTTTTTTAACATAAGCGAAGAACAGATCAAGCAGGGATTGTCCCAAATGCGCTGGGAGGCCCGTATGGAGGAAGTAAGGCCCGACGTGTATCTGGACGGGGCGCACAACCCGGACGGGATCCGTGCTTTTTTACAGAGCGTGGAAAGGGACGGCTTTTTAGGGGAGCGCTGGCTTTTGTTTGGGGCCTGCGCCGATAAAGCCGTGGGGGAGATGGCGGCGCTTTTGCAGGGGGCCGGGCTGTTTACACGCAGCTTCGGGGTTTTGCTTTTGGATGCAAGGGGGCTTTCAAAGCCGGAACTGGAACGACTGTTTATGGGGGAAAGGGCCGGGTTTGGCGGTGTTTTTGCGGATGCCGGTGAGGCGGTCACAAGTTTACTTTCGGCAAAGGGGGAAGACGTCAGGCTTTATATTGTCGGTTCTTTATATCTTGCGGGCGAGGTGAAGCGGAAGTTGTCGCTGCCGGGCGACGATTTTTTATACGCGGAGGATTGTCATGATTAATTTTGAAGAGGAATTGAAAAAGTTCCATCCAAGCCTTGAAATCGACGAGGCGGAGGATGTTATCATACACCACAACTTAACGGACTTTACGGATATTCTTGTGCAGATGGTAAAGGAGCACGAGGAGATTTTGCAGCAAGAGGATGGGGATCCGGATTTGTATGATGAGTGAACGTAAGGAGTGGCGTTATGCAGTGTTATAATTGTGGGGCACAGCTTACAGAGAAGGAGTTTTGCACCAATTGCGGTGCGGATGTTGCCAACTTTAAGAAGCTGATGAGTTTTTCAAATTACTGCTATAACGACGGGCTGGAGAAAGCGCGTGTGCGCGATCTTTCCGGGGCGATTGGCAGTTTAAAGCAGTGCCTGAAGTTTAACAAATTCCATATTGAGGCAAGGAATCTTTTGGGCCTCGTCTATTTTGAAATGGGGGAGCCGGTGGCAGCCCTGAGCGAATGGGTCATCAGTAAGAACCTGCGCCCCAAGAAAAATATAGCGGACGATTATATTAATTTCATCCAAAAAAGCCCGACACAGCTGGATGCGATCAGCCAGAGGAGCAGAAAATTTAACCAGGCTTTGCTGTACTGCAGACAGGACAGCAAGGATCTGGCGATCATACAGCTAAAAAAGGTGCTGTCGGACAACCCCAATTATGTGCAGGCACATCTGCTTTTGGCGCTTTTATATATCGACACGGCGGAATGGGCCAAGGCGCGCAGGGAGGTGAACCGTTGCCTGCGCATTGATAAAAACAATACGATGGCGCTGCGTTACCTGCAGGAGGTGGAGAATGCCTCCCAGCCGGAGGAGGAGTCCCGCAACACCAAAAGGAATGCAAAAACGGAGGATGTGGTCAAGTACCAGAGCGGAAACGAGACCATTATCCAGCCCATGAATGTGATGGAGCAAAGAAGGGGGGCCGGCTGGTTTTGGATGCTTTTTGTCGGCCTCTTTACCGGACTGGCCGTATCCTGGTTTATGGTGATGCCTGCGCGGATACAGTCGGCGAAGGCGGAACTCAATAACAGCCTGATTGTAGCCGGCGAGGAGAGCGACCGCAAAAATACGCAGATTGATGCCCTGACCAAACAGGTGGATGCCCTGACCAAGGAAAACATGGACTTGCGCTCGCAGACGGAGGAACTTGCCAGCCGGGACGGGCAGATGAGCACGGTGGAAGCGCTTCTGCGGGCAGCTTATGCATATATTGCGGATCCGCAGGATACGGAGGAATTTTCGGCGGCCATTGACCTGGTGGACCGGGAGGCCGTGGAAAGCCAGGATACCTCCGAAGCGGTGCGGGATCTATACGCCAAGCTATTGGAGATTACGGGGACGGATCTGGCAAAATCTTATTATGATACCGGCTACCGTGCCTTTCGGGCGCAGGATTATGATACGGCCATTGAGAATTTAAAAAAGGCGGTCACGTATGATGCGGCCAACAGTGAGGCCTTGTTTGCCCTGGGCAATTCTTACAAAGAAAACGGTAATAAGCGGCTGGCCATAGAGACATATGAGAGTGTGGTTGCGCTGTTTCCGGATACGGAAAAGGCGAGACAGTCACAGCGCTATATCGAGCAGCTCAAGGAATAAAAAGACCTGCTGCGGTGCAAAACCACAGCGGGAGCGTAACAAAACAGTGACGATTGTACAAAAGAGGACATGGAAGGACCGTGTTCTCTTTTTGTGTGTAAGGAGCTTCCTGTATAATTCAAATATAGGAAATTCCAAGAAGGGTGGTTGA
>CARDPF010000183.1 GCA_948960675.1 uncultured Eisenbergiella sp. | reverse complement strand
CATCTGAAACAATCATTCTGCGTCAATGTACCAGAAACTTAATTTTCGTTGTACTGGCATTCATCACGATTACAGCAATTTCCCCTTAACCAAAATATGCGGCAGCCCTTTTTTAGGCTGCCGCATTGATTTTGTTCAAACCAGAATTTCTATGTCACCGCTCACGCTGGTGAGGTGGATGAGGTTCCCGTTATCTTCCCCATAAACGGCATCCCCTTTTGTGTCCCCAAGCATTCCGGAAAACGGAAGGTTTGTGCGGAATGTCCCGCTGACCGTCCGGTAGGAGACCGCAAACCCTTCCCCCTCCGGCACATGCACCTGACAGCTTCCGGAAATGGAACCCGCCTTGACCTTTTGGGGCAGCTTTTCCAGCGTGAGTTCCACTTCCCCGCTGGTGCTGGACCCGTGGAGTTCCCTGCCGGTTCCCAAAAAACAAATGTCTCCGCTGGCGCTGAACAATTCGCACTGTCCAAAGGTTCCTCCCATATCCACGTCCCCGCTCTTTGTCTCCGCACGCAGGTCCCCTATAAGGTTTTGCCCTTCGATATCGCCGCTCTCCGAGGTGAACACCATTTTTTCCCCGCAAACCGCCACCGCTTCCACATCCCCGTTGGATGTGGTGACATGCAGGCTTGCACATTCCAAGCCCTCTTCGATCTGTACATCCCCGTTCACCGTCACAATGTGGATCCCATCCCATTTCTTCCGGGGCAGGGTAATCGCAATATCGGAACTGCGCATGCCCCTCATGAAAAAGTAAGCCGCACTGGCGGTGTTTCCCTGACTGATGGACAGCACATCCCCCTTTAACATGGTTTCGATTTCATCCGTATCCCCGCTGATGGCAATGAGCGCATCCTCTTCCTGTGCAAAATCAATCGTGACATCCCCGCTGTTTAGGCGGATTTCCAAAGAACGGACATTTTCTGACATGATATTTGTCGCATCCACTGTTTTGCCCCTGGAAGCGGAAAACTGCATGAACACCCCGTCCGGATACCGTTCCTTGATCTGGTGCGCCACGTCCTTGGCCACATCCTTGGCACTGTCCACCGCTCCCATCGCCGTGGAAACCGCAGCATTCACGATCTCTTCGATTTCGCTGCCCAAATGATCCATGGAAAAAGAAGATTTTCCTTTTCCGTTAAAAGACCAGCGGTGCTCTTCCCCCTTTTCCTTCTGCTGCCTGACAGCTTCCTCCTCAGCCTCGGCTTCCCGCAGGTAGGCAAGCAGTTCCTCCACGTCACCCAGGCTCTCCATAGCCTCCAAAAGGGCTTCCTCCTCCGGCATATCGCCTGCCGTCAGTTCCAGATACCGCTGGTAAAGGTTCTCGCTCAGTTCCTCTATCATCTCGGTCTTTGCTTCCGAATCTTTCGCCTCTGCCAGCCGGTTCGTCACCAAAATCACAATCTTTGTCTCAATCCGATTCATATTCCACCTCCAATGCCAGCAATGCATCCAAAAGGGAACGCGTCTCCTTCCACTCCCGGCTCCGCTCCTCCCACTGCTTCTTTCCTTCCTCCGTGATCTTGTAGTAGCGCCTTCTCGCGCCAGGGCCCTCCTCCCCCCAATAGGAAGTGATCAGGCCGTTTTGTCCCAGCCGCTTAAACGCCGTATACAGGGTTGCTTCCTTGAACTCGTACTTACCTCCCGTGCGCTGCTGCACATTCTTATTGATCTCATAACCGTAGCTGTCCTTTTCCATCAGCTGCGTCAAAATGATCGTTTCCGTATAGCCTCGCAGGGTATCCGCTGAAATAGACAAATCCATTCCTCCTCTCCTGTTTGATTCCCGCAGGCAATGGGCCAAGTTAGCCGCACTTTTACGGACGTCTGGCGACTGCCGCGGGGGGTCATCCCCAGCTGCCTGCAGCCAGGGTGTTGTATTGATAGAATTACCATATCATGATATACCTCATCTGTCAATGTATTTCAGAAATTTTTAAGAATTTTAGGTAACGGTGCGTAACAGTTCAGACAAGTCTGCGCGGTACGTCGGCAGGCGTGGCAGCGGCAGGGTGGCCCCTTGCAGTGTGGGCATCCCTTACGCATGATGGCATGCAAACGGTGGAATTTCCCAAAATGCCGTTCCAGTCCAGCCGGAAAATGCGGACTGTTTGAGCGCAGCGAGTTTTCCGCGTTTTCCGGCTGTTTGGACTGGAGCGGCATTTTGGTGAAATTCCCCGTTTTGCATGTATACATGCGTAAGGGATGCCCACACTGCAAGGGGCCACCCTGCCGCTGCCATGCCTGCCGACGTACCACGCAGACTTGTCTGAACTGTTACAAGGGTTTACAAAACCTTTCTCAAAAACATTTCCATGGGCTGGTCAAACGGTGTATCATGAAATACCAATCCGCCGCAATCTACATATCCCAGTTTTCGGTATAAATGCTGCGCCTGCTCATCCACCTGTGTCGAAACCAGGACCATCTTATAACCCTGCCTTTTCATCCCGGCTTCCCAGGCAAGTATTGCCTGCATTCCAAATCCTTTTTGGCGGCATTCCTCTTTGATATATATAAGATTCATAAAAGGGAGCGTATCCCACAACACGCAATGTGTAATGATTCCGATCCGTTCCCCTTTTTCCCATATCACATAAGCGGATTTTGTATACACCCGGTTGGCAAAGGCAGCATCATCCGCATGTTTATCCATCCCCATCACAAATTCTTTGTCATGACCGGTTACAACTTTAATTTCCATGCTTTTTCTCCTGCAATCCACGGACAATGTCAGGCTGATATTCTTTATCAATGAGAATGCAGCAGGCCTTGTGCTTCTGACACTGTTCCCACATCTTTGCATTATCCCTGCGCACCGTCTCAATCGTACAGTACGCATCCTCCATTCTGTTTTCCATAACGCTGGCATACTTTTTGATATCGCTAAAATGATTCGTAATATAATTGTCGCTCATGACCAGACAATAATACGTTATGTTTTCCAAATATTGCGGTGTAAAATCTTTTGCCCACGTAAAAGGAATATAGCATCCTTCCACGATCAGGTTCTGCCCATTCTCAACCGCCGTCTTTATCATTTCACATACAATCGGCCACAAATAATCCGTCAACGCTTTATCGCCGCTAAGAGGCGTAAGCGTCGTATTTTTGCTGCGGATAAGCCCCATTTTTAAATGGTCGATGGACAGATAGGGATATTTATATGTCTCCAGTAATTTTTGGGCAAGCGCCGTTTTGCCTGTATGGGATGCCCCCGCGATCAAAATAATCATCCGTATTCCTCCCCAACCGTCACCGCCTGCGGACGTGCCGCCCGGCCCCATGTCCTGGGGCGTGTTTGAAACACGCCCCAGACTGTCACGTTATATTTCTTCCAGATAAGGGATATACTCCCGGCTATGGATCCATTCCACAAACTCAGGCCGGTTCTTTCCCTGCCACATCTCAAACCCCATAATCGCAGCATGGCCGCTGCCGTCGATCCTGCTCTTTGTCACGTCCACCGAAGAGACCCGGCTCATATTCTGTACCTTTACATCCTGAATAAACCGGCGGATATCCTCCCCTGCATTGAATTCGATGTACAGTTCAAAGGAATTGGCATAGCGGTGCATCCGTAAATCTACCTTGGCCAATATCCGGAGCGTAATCATGATAATCGCCAGCGTGACCAGGGCCCCCTCCCAGAAGCCGATGCCCACCGCAAGTCCTTCGCAGGCGCAGACCCAAAGTCCTGCCGCCGTGGTCAAACCCCGCACATGATTGCGCCCCGTCACCATAATGGTACCCGCGCCCAAAAAGCCGATACCGCTGATTACCTGCGCTCCCAGCCTAGCCGGATCCCCCGAATGCTGGAACATGATCCACATATGCTGGCTGGTCAGCATCACCAGGGCTGCGCCCACGCATACCAGCGTATGGGTCTTGACCCCCGCCCCCCGTCCCCGGCTGCTGCGTTCGATTCCCACCACCGTTCCGATTACCATCGCAAATCCCAGCCTTGCAATCACCCTGATAATTTCCAATTCCGCTATATTGCCCATTTTAATCCCCCATTCTTGCGCAGCATGCGAATCCCCTTCCGCCACCCCTTTTTCTCTATTGTATTCGATTCCGTACCGCAAGTCAATCGTAGGAATCTGCCGGGCTTTTGTAACAGTCCCGCCTTTAATGTTATTTCGTTTAGGCTTCGGCTAAACTGTAATGGGCTTTCTTCGTAAAATATCTTTCGTTTTGCAAAAATTCCCTGCCGTAGGGTTTGTATTTTCCGGCCATTTTGTGGTAGTGCAGCGCTTCTTTCCGCTTTCCCATCCGGTCATAGCAAACGCTAAGCTGTACGCAGGGAAGATATCCGTAGCATTCTTTTTGGACAAATCCCATGGCCTCCTCATCCGGACAGGTGCGCAGGGCGCTTTGGTACCAGAATGCGGCCTGCTCCCACCGGCTCCGGTCATAAAAATGCTTGCCCAAATCACAGCAAAGTTCCCCGCCGGGCTTTGCGTAAGAAAGCCCCCACAGCAAACTGGCCAGTGCCTCCTTTTCCCTTTTCAAAGCATAAAAGCAATAGGACAAAAACCTGCAGGCCTCTATACAGTTTTGGTAAAAGGCCCCCTCCCGTCCAAGAAAATCCTGAAATTCCTTTACCGCCGCTTCATAATTTTGATGATAATACAATTCCCTGGCATAATAAAAGATATCCCTTGGCGCAAACCGGACGCCTTCCCTTTTCATATTCTCATAGATCAAAAGATTCCGGTCCCCATACGTTTTCTTTGCGCTATGGTGCTCCACGCAAATATCCAAATAGGCGATTTGCCCATGCAGGGCAATGGCCTCATGTACCCTTCCCTCCCACACAAAACCGCCGTTCCTCTTTAGCAGGCGTTCCCGGTAATAAGAAAATACCGCCTTATTTTGCTCGTCAAAAGCCGTTATATAGCGCAGCATTCCCACATCCACCGAGCCGTCCGCCTGCCCCTTCCAAACAAGCAGGCTTTCTTTTGCTCCCTCTCCCAGCACGTCGTCGGCGTCCAGCCACATGCAATAGTCCATCCGTGCCTTGGAAAAGGAAAAATTCCTTGCGGCCGAAAAATCATCCACCCAGTCAAAATCATAAATTTTATCCGTGTATCGCGCCGCAATTTCTTTGGTGGCATCCGTAGAGCCCGTATCCACAATCACAATCTCATCCACGGCACCGGCCACCGACTTAAGACACCTTTCCAACACTGTCTCCTCATCCCGGACAATCATACATAAACTGATGGTAACCATTTCCCCATCCTTTTTCCTTTTAGGATTATGATATGAAACCAGGGGCAAAAGGTCATGTATTGACATGCAGGCATGCCAATACATGACCTTTTGCCCCTGGCCTCACCGCGCCGGTTCATTCTGACATCCCATCCTCTTGCAGGCCGATCGCTTCTTCCTGCTTGATTTCCCAATGGATCAAAAAAGTCAGGGCCGCACGTACAATGATGATGGCCGCCACCAGCGCAATTTCTGACAGTTCCCGCACCACTACCGTCCGCAAAATCTCACTCCCCAGCTTAAACTCCAATCCCAGCGCCATCCCCTGCGCCAGCTGCAGGCGCACCTTACTGCTTTTTTTCCAATATCCGATAAAACCTTTCACCCCGGCAATGATAATGATAATGACCCCCACAAACTCAAAGCCGTGTATGGCATAAGCGACAATCGTATCCAAAAACCCCCGTATTATTTCCATCTTCCGCCCTCCTGTGTCCGTTTTTTACGTCATTGCATTTTCATGATTCTGAATCTTCTTCCAAAAGCAGCGCATACAGTTCTTTGCCTGTCTTTTCTTCAAAATACCGTTTCAATTCCATATTTTTATCCCATTTTTCCTGTGGATAACTGCCGTAACGGCGCTTCACGTCCGCCATACGGTCCTCCATCTTCATCACACCCTCTGCCCCCGCCATGCTGTCGCACAGCTGTATGAGACGGTCATAATCGTTGTATACCAAATCCGCCAATGCTGCTCCCAGTTCGGCTTCCTCCTCTGCTAAAATATCATGCCTGCCAATATAATCCTCCAACGTTTGCAGCGAAAAGGAATGGGACAGGCAGATTCTGGCTACTTCCCCATACCCTAAACCAAGCATATAATGGTATCCGTCATAGATATGTCCCATATGCTTTACGCCAAACCTTCTGCCGATGTCATGCAGCAATCCCAGTACATACGCCTTCCCACTATCCATTCCCGGACAATGGGCGGCGATTTTCTCCGCACACCGCGCCGTGACCCGGCTGTGTTCCCCCCACGGCCCCGGATTTTGGGCCTCCGCTTCCAAAAGCAGCCTCTGCGCCTCTTCTTTTGACGGTAACATCCTTTGTCCTCCTTTCCATTCAACCCCGCCATCCTTTCAAACACACTGCCATCATACCACAAGATCCCCCAAAAGGGTAGGATGAAAACGGTTTCCGCACGGAAAACCATCTTGCAGGAGGGCGGCACACAGGCGGTTTTCCGA
>CARDPF010000182.1 GCA_948960675.1 uncultured Eisenbergiella sp. | reverse complement strand
TTTTTGGCGGTATTTCCCGTCCGCAAGCCTTGCAAGCCTGTAATGGCTATGCGCCCCCGCGGGCTGCCGGAAAGCCGTCCCTGCCCCTCCCCTCCCGCAAAATTGATTTCCGTGGCGTTACCAGTATAATATCCAGTCTTTTTGCAGTCTGGTCAGCGCTTCCATGTAAAAATAGTCTCCCCAAATGTTGCATTCATCCACGCCGCAATGGTTGCAGGTATTATAGGGGGAACGGTTGGAGTAGGTGCTGTGCAGCACCAGTCCGTTGGAGGTCTTGGGATCTTTGACCGCATAGTTATCGTAAACCGACTTCATGATCTGCATGGCATATTTCCGGTATACTTGGGCATCCTCCTTTTCCATATATTTTGCCATTTCCAGCATACCGCAGGCGGCGATGGACGCGGAAGAGGAATCGCGGGGCTGGTCGTCGCCGTCCGTAAATTCCAGATCCCAGAAAGGAACCATGTCCCTGGGCAGATGGGCAAGGAAATAATCCGTCACACCCTTGAAAACGGAAATGTACTCTTTTCTCCCCGTGTACTTATAGGCCAGCGCACAGCCGTAGATCCCCCAGGCCTGTCCCCTGGCCCAGGCAGAACCGTCCCGGTAGCCCTGACAGGTTGCGCCATGGTCCGGTTCCCCCGTTTCCATGTTAAAAAAGAACGTATGCCAGGTGGAAAAATCCTCCCGGATGACATTTTTCACCGCCGTATGAATGTGCTTCTCCGCAATTTCCCGGTACTTTTCGTCCCCTGTTTCCCCAGAGGCCCAATACAAAAGCGGCAGATTCAACAGGCAGTCGATAATCAGCCTGTAATTTTCCGGAGCGTTCATCGGCCCCCAGGCCTGAATAAACTCGCCAACCGGGTGGTATCTGGAAATCAGCTGGTCCGCAGCCTTTATGGCCGCCTCCCGGCCCTTGGGATTTCCGGTCAGCTTGTAGCCCGCCACACAGGACGGGGAATACAAAAATCCCATGTCATGATGATCCACTTCTATTTTTTGATTGATCCGCTCCAAAAAACTGTCGATCTGGATATCCCCCGCCTGCCGCAGGCGCTCGTCCCTGCAGTATTCATAGGCAAGCCAGATTTCTCCCGTCCAAAACCCGGTCGTCCAGTCTACGTTTGGCGTCGGCCTGTAAAATCCCCCCTCGCTATACGCTTTTTGAAACTGCTGTGTAAACTCCGGCAAATTGCGCAAAACCTGCTCCGCAGCAAAATGCAGTCCTTCCCCGATCTCCTCCGCCGATATCACCGGCATCTCAGTAAAATACATAGGCTCCTCCCCTTCTCCCTTTTCCTCTTTGCCCGGCTTCCACGGGCAAAACGGCAGGGCCGCCTTTTCCCTGCCCTGCCGTTTTCACCACTTGTAACCGCCGTTACCTCTCTTTTGCCTCTTACAGGCGCTTTAACAACGCTTCCCTCTGCTCCTCATAACCGGGCTTGCCCAGCAGTGCGAACATATTCTTCTTATAGCTTTCCACCCCCGGCTGGTTAAACGGGTTCACGCCCAGCATATATCCGCTCACGCCGCAGGCAAATTCAAAGAAGTAGAACAGCTGTCCCAAATAAAACTCGTTGACTTCTGGCACATGCACCATAAAGTTGGGAACCTGTCCGTCCGTATGCGCCAAAATCGTGCCGTTCATCGCGCTCTTATTGACAAAATCCACATTTTTCCCGGCCAGATAATTTAAACCGTCCAAATCCACCGGCTCCTCTCCGATCACGATTTCTTCCCGGGAAGCCTCCACATCAATAACCGTCTCGAACATGATGCGTGCGCCGTCCTGAATGAACTGTCCCATGGAATGCAGGTCGGTCGTCAAATCCACGCTTGCGGGGAAAATCCCGCGCTGGTCCTTGCCCTCGCTCTCGCCGTAGAGCTGTTTCCACCACTCCGAAACATAATGAACGCCCGGTTCATAGTTGGCAAGGATCTCCACGCCCTTCCCCTTTTTCAGCATGATATTACGCAAAGCCGCATACTGTACGGCATCGTTTTCCTCAAACGGCGCTTCCAATGCCATCTGCCTGCCGCTTGCCGCACCTTCCATCAGCTTGTCGATGTCCGCACCGCTGACTGCAATGGGAAGCAGGCCCACCGCCGTCAAGACACTGAAACGGCCGCCCACATCATCCGGCACCACAAACGTCTCATAGCCCTCTTCGTCCGCAACCTTCTTCAAAGCCCCCCGCGCCTTATCGGTGGTGGCATAAATCCGCTTCGCCGCCTCTTCCTTGCCGTATTTTGCCTCCAGCTTCGCCTTAAACACACGGAAAGCGATGGCCGGTTCCGTGGTGGTTCCCGATTTGGAGATCATATTGATGGAAAAATCCCTGTCCCCGATCACATCCAGCAAATGCTTAATATAGGTGGAACTGATGGAGTTCCCCGCGAAATAAATTTCGGGAGTCCTGCGGATTTTGGGATCCACGGTATTGTAAAAGCTGTGGCGCAGAAATTCGATGGCCGCCCGCGCCCCCAGATAGGAACCGCCGATGCCGATGACTACCAGCACTTCGGAATCCTCCTGAATCTTTTTGGCCGCCTGCTTGATGCGGGCAAACTCTTCCTTATCATAATCCACCGGCAAGTCAATCCAGCCCAGAAAATCATTGCCTGCGCCGGTCTTTGCCACCAGTAAATCCTTCGCGTCCAAGGCCGCTTTTTTGATATTCTCCACTTCGTGCGCTGCGACAAAGGGAGCCGCCTTGCTGTAGTCAAACGTTACCTTGCTCATCTTTTATCCTCCTTTGGTTCCCGCTGGTCGTCTACGGCAGGATTACTGGCTTTAGTGTAACAAAGTTGCCGGATGATTTCAAGCCAAAAATTCCCCTAAAAGTTCCTCCAATTCCCCTTTTTGCCTCGTCTTACCCGCTTCGTTTCCCTCCGCATCTTCCACGTCCTTTTCGCCTCCATCCGTCCCGGCGTCTTGGTTTTGTACGGCGCCGTCCGTTGTCTTTTTCCCTGCCGCCTCCAGCGCCTGTTCCTCTACCATATCCAGATATTCGCTGTCCCTTTTTACCCCCAAAATGCGCCCGGACATCCTGTTTTCCAAAAAATCTATAATGGTAGTTTCCAGCATCGCCCGTTTTCCCTGCACATCCACCAAGCCGGATACGCTAAAATACAGATAAAGGGATAAAAAGGCAAACAAATAGTAGGGCAGCACATCCCCCAGCGTTTCCCCGTGGACAATTCCCAGGCAGGCCCCGGTTCCTTCCGCGAAAACGGAAAGCAAAAGCAGCTGTCCTGAAACCTGTCCCAGCATCCGCAGGCTGCACCCGGCCAGCCGGATATTCTGCATAAATTTTCCCACGAACACGGCCACATTCACAACGCCGTCATTTAGTTCATAGCAGTTCTGGAACTTGAGCTTGCACTGCCTAAGCAGCTTATTGTTGGTTGCCGACATATTTTCCGCCTCTTTGATCAGTTTTTTCAGCAGAACACCTGTCATAAACCTGCATAAAATACTTAATAATAAGAATGACATCGCCGTTCCGAAAAAGAAGGCATGTCCCTTTATGAAAGCCTGCATATACCATCCTCCTATCCCCGGTGATCCGCCTTCCCTGCCCATACCGGCGATACCTTTAGTATAAATCCGCTGCCTGCCGCAGACAATCCCCGAAGGGTCGCGGTCAATTTACATTTTCCGCCTTTATTTTTTACGGGAAAACTGTTATAATCGGAATCATGACAGATTATTGCAGGAAATGACAAAGGAGGAAACCAAAATGAAATATCGCACAAAAGGGACCTGTTCTTCCGCCATTGACATCGAAATGGACGGAAGCATGATCAAATCAGTGGCTTTCACCGGCGGCTGTAACGGAAACTTAAAAGGAATTTCCAAGCTTGTGGCAGGCATGGATGCCAAAGAAGCCATTGATCGTCTCAAAGGCATCAAATGCGGCTTCAAACCCACATCCTGTCCGGACCAGCTGGCGCTTGCCCTGGAAGAAATCCTTCAAAACCAGTAACGGGAGGCATCCTCGCATGCAGAAAAAAATCGTGCTCACCGGCGGCGGTACGGCCGGCCATATTACACCCAACATCGCCCTTCTGCCCCGCCTTGCGCAAAGCGGATACGAGGCTTATTATATCGGCTCCTACGAGGGCATGGAAAAACGGCTTATGGAGGATTACGACATCCCCTATTACGGAATTGCCACCGGTAAGTTCCGCCGTTACTTCGACTTAAAGAATTTTTCCGACCCTTTCCGTGTCCTGAAGGGATTTTCGGAAGCCCGCAGGCTTTTAAAACAGCTGCAGCCGGATGTGGTTTTTTCCAAGGGCGGTTTTGTGGCGGTACCTGTGGTGCGCGCCGCCGCATCCTTAAAAATCCCCTGCGTCATTCATGAATCCGATATGACGCCCGGGCTTGCCAACAAAATCTGTATACCGGTCGCCAGAAAGGTTTGCTGCAACTTTCCCGAAACCATGCGTTCCCTCCCCGCCGAGAAAGCGGTTCTCACAGGTTCCCCCATCCGGGAGGAACTCCTAAAGGGGAACAAAGATGCCGCGTATAAACTGTGCGGTTTCGACTCTGCCAAACCCGTACTGATGGTTATCGGCGGTTCCCTTGGCTCCGTCGCCATCAACCAGGCCGTCCGGGAGGCCTTGCCCAAGCTCCTTGCGGATTTTTCGGTGGTGCACATTTGCGGAAAAGACAAAATCGACAATTTACTGTTAAATACCAAAGGCTATAAGCAGTTTGAATACCTGAAAGGGGATTTAAAGAACGTGTTTGCCATGGCGGACGTGGTCGTCTCCCGCGCCGGGGCTAATGCCATTTGTGAATTGGTCGCTTTGAAAAAGCCCAACCTTCTGATTCCCCTTTCCGCAGGCGCAAGCCGCGGCGACCAGATCCTGAATGCCCGCTCCTTCGAGGCGCAGGGCTTTTCGGTCGTAATAGACGAAGATTATCTCTCACCCGGCCTTTTGACGGAGAAAATACAGGAACTTTATTTTACCCGCCAGACCTATATTGACGCGATGGGAAAAAGCAGGCAGACCAATGCCATTTCCACGATTATCAAGCTTTTGGATGAAATCACGGGGAACCCGTAACGCTTTCCCTTCCGTTGCTTTACAAAAACACGCCCTAACCGCGTATATTTTTTGACAAAACCGCAGCCGCCTGACCTTGTCCAGACGGCTGCATTGAACAGGAGAATTTACCAATGAAGAAGAGAACCGTCCGGATCTTTGCCGGAATGCTTGCCGCCGCACTCATATGTTCCTACGGCGGCCTGCCTGCTTACGCCAGTGAAATACCGGCGGCACAGACGGCGGCAGGACCGACCACAATCCCCCCAACAACCGAGCCGCCAAGCGCAGAACCATCACAGGCGGACGGGGAAACGCAAAGTACCGCGTCCTCCCAAACGGCGCCGGAAACACCTGACGCATCCTCGCCGCAAACGGCCGATACGGCCCAGGACACTGCCCCCTCACAGACAGCGGCGGAAACACAAAGCACTGCTTTTCCCCAAACGGAGGCTACGGATAATGGCCAAACCGTTCCTGCCGAAAGTGTACCACAGGAGGAACCCGCACCATCTGACGAGGACAAGCCCCTTGCCCCGCCGTCAGGCGCTGCCAGCCCCTCTTGCGTAGTACAGCCCGCAGCCCAAGGTCCTGCAGGCTGTGTGGAAGTCTGCATCATGGCAGGAATTGAAGTCCGCAAAGACCAGAATTTTCAGGTTATGCTCAACGGTTCTTCCACGCAGACCGTGACGCTTGCAGGAAGCCGTAATACGGAAAAAGCCGGACTTGCAACGGCAAAATTCACAGATCTGGCTTCCGGGGACTATACCCTCCGGGTAACAGCTACCGGGTATCTTCCCTATGAACAGACGATCCGCGTGGAAAGCTTAGGCTACCGGATCCGTCTATACACGGGCAGAACACTGGGCTTTACCGGCGCGCACCCCGGGCAGCTTTTTTATGGGGATGTCAATCAGGACGGCAGGCTGGACCACAGCGACGCCGACAAAATCACGGCTGCCATTGAAGCAGGGGAACAGGGAGGCGTCTGCGACTTAAACGGGGACGGCAGGGTAGATCTTTTGGATCTCCAGTATTTTACGGAATTCTCCGATAATATACAGCCGCAGACAGCCACACCGGAGACCTATATTCCGCTGAAAGCTGCTTCCGTGTCCGTCACGGACAATACGCAGGCCTCAGGCGATTTTGCGCAGGGCTCTTTTACACTTTCCCAAAAGGACGGCAGTTCCCTCTCGGAAAGCAACCCGGCAGAGATCACATTTACTTTTCCAAAAGACGCCCCTGCCCCTATGGATGGCGTCTTATTAGCGACTCCAATGGACAGCGAGAACGCGGTCGAGGAAGGCCGTATCATTGTGGTTTACGAAGAAAACGGTCTGGAAATGGCCCCCGAATATGTGGATATTCCCTCCTTTGACAAGACTCAATATTTTGCTGCGGTCAAAAGCGGCCGTTTTAGCGCCCAATGGGATGAAAACGGAAACCTCACAGATCGGAAGAGCACACGT
>CARDPF010000181.1 GCA_948960675.1 uncultured Eisenbergiella sp. | reverse complement strand
TATTGCAAAAAAACATCCTTTCCGATCACCTGTGCCATGCGCACCAGCGCCACGTTGCAGGAACGTTCTATGGACTCGCCGATGCTAAGCCATCCTTCGGCGCCGGAGCGGTAATTGTGGCACCGGATTTTATGGCCGCCAAGTTCAATCACCCCCGTACATTCAAAGGATTCATTCCCTTTTAAAGTGCCGCTCTCCAATCCCATGGCCGCCACAAAAGGCTTCATGACCGAACCCGGCTCATAAGTGGAATTGATGCAGTAATTTTTCCAAAGGGCGTTTAAATTCTGCACCAGCACATTTTCCTGCCCCTCCCCTTCCAGGGATTTGGCAATTTCCTCATTGACGACGGTATCCGTCACTTCCCCGTTTTCGTCCAACAGAAGCGTTCCGATCAAAGGCTGGGTATTGCGTGTGTCGTTTAAGTCAAAAAACGGATAGCTGGCCATTGCAAGCACATTTCCGCTATGGACATCCATGACAATACAGGCAGCGTCCCGGGCTCCGTTTCCCTCCCGGCTCACATCCTTGTTTTCCTCGTTGTACTTACTCAGGTACTTCTCCACAATGCCCTGTATGGTTGCATCAATGGTGGAATAGATGTTGTAGCCGTCCACCGCCGCCTTGGTAGTTCTGTTTAGGTTCTTATCCGAATCCAAATATCCGAACTGCCTGCCGTTTGACCCGCTTAGCACATCGTTATAGTACTCCTCCAGTCCGTAGGTTCCCGTCCCGTCCGTACGGGAAAACCCGATCACATCACAGGCCAGGGAATTGTTGGGATATACCCGTTTATAGCTTTCGTCAAACCAGATTCCCTTGATCAGCTTGGATTTGTCCTTCTGTCCCTCATCCGCCATCATATTCTGGTACTCGCTGATTTCCCCGTAGGGCATTCTCTTTTTGAGCACATAATACTGCGACTGGGGATGCTCATTGGCATAAGCGCGGACCGCGTTTGCATCCACCCCAAAATACTCTACCAGCGCTTCGATGGTGGGCTCAATGTAAGGCTGCTTCTCTTTTACCTTCGTATTCATCTGCTTACAGTCCAGCACAAGATCATACACTTTCTCGCTGACCGCAAGCTTCGTCCCCCGGCAGTCCAGAATTTCCCCCCGTTTATAGGGAATCGTTTTGCTGGAATACTGCTGCTGGGATAACACCTGCTTTTTATAGCTTTCCCCGTTATCCCGGTTGATTACAATCAAACGGGCGCTTAATCCTGCAAAAGCCAGTAGTACCAGCAAAAACAGTACCACCAGCTTTTTCTGCATTTTCACCGTAAATTTGTTTCTCCCAAATTCTTTGGGCCCCGCTTTTTTGCCTTGGTTTTGCACCATGTTTCTGTTTCTTCTATCCAATCCCACACCTGCTTTACCTAAAATAGATTTTTTATTGGTGAATGTCCGAATACTGCTTCACATAATCGCTGCCGCTGTCCGGAATCTTCACCACCTGTCCCTCCTGCGCATACGTCATACCCAGTTCCATAATCGCAATCCGCCGGATCTCTTCTAGGTCAATCGCGTTTTCAATGCGTCCCAGCGCCTCGTCGTTATCCATTTTCAGCGTATTCACCTGGCTTTCCAGCGCTGAAATCTTTTTCACGCTGGTCGTAATGCCGGACTGAATCCAGATATAACCAATCAGGACAAAACCCGTAACCGCCATCGCCACCGTCAAAAAAAGGACATAAGCCATATTCATATACCGGGCGCGTTCCCGGTTTTTCCGTGCCGCCTGACTCAGTTTCTTTTTGGGGGGCTTGGCCACTTCCCTTCTGATATCCGCCTTTTGGGCCGCAGAACCATGCACGTAGGCATGCTGCCGGCCGCCTGCGCGGTACGCTTCCCTATTTTTTTGCCTTTCTGCCATTTTTCCTCCCATTCCGCCCTGCATTTCCCAGCCGTAACGGCCTCATGCTTTTTCAAAAATGCGAAGCTTTGCGCTTTTGGAGCGCGGATTATTTTCCATCTCTTCCTTTCCCGGGCAAATCGGCTTTTTACAAACCGTATGCCCCCTGCTCTTTTTCCCGCACACGCACACCGGAAACTGCGGCGGACAGGTGCAGGGATTCTCGTATTCCCGAAACGCTGTTTTTACAATCCGGTCTTCCAGCGAATGGAAAGTAATGATGCAAAGCCTTCCCTTGGGACACAGCCGCTCCACGAATGTGTCCAGCGAATTTTCCAATACTTCCAGTTCCCTGTTACAGGCAATCCGAATCGCCTGATAAGTTCTCTTGGAGGGATGTCCCCCTTTTTCCCGCATTTTTGCCGGTATTGCCGCCCGGATAATCTCGTTTAATTCCCCGGTGGTGACAACCGGCTTTTCCTGTCTGGCTGCCACAATATGCTTGGCAATATTTTTGGCAAATTTATCTTCCCCATAATTCCAAATAATATGGAACAATTCCGCTTCCGTATATTCGTTGACTATTGTGTACGCCGTCAACGCCTGACGCCTGTCCATCCGCATGTCCAGCGGCGCGTCATAGCGGTAGGAAAATCCGCGCTCCGCCGTGTCAAACTGGTAGGAGGAGACGCCCAGATCCAGTAAAATCCCATCCACCTGTCCGATTCCCAATCCCTGCAGTATGGCCGCCATATCACAGTAGTTGCTGCGCACCAGCGTTACCTTATCCCTCCAGGGCTTAAGATGTACTGCCGCCGCCTCCAGCGCTGCGTCGTCTTGGTCAATTCCAATCAGCCTTCCGCCCGCCAGACGCTTTGCAATTTCACCGGAATGCCCGCCGCCGCCCAAGGTCGCATCCACATAAATCCCATCCGGGTTTATATGCAATCCTTCTATTGTCTCCTGCAGCAAGACCGACGTGTGTGCAAATCCCATAGACTCTCCTGATTTTTGGGCGGTGCATTCCATGATGTCTGCCCGTAACCATACAGGCAGGTATGCCCTGTTACGTCCGCCTCCGTATTCTTTGTTGCAGCCTGTCCAAAACCGTTACTTTACCGCTCCTATCCTGTAGCGGTTATCAAAAACTCAGCCCCAGGTCATCCATGCGCTCTGCGATATCTTCCATGGACTCCGCCTCGTTTTCCTCCATGACAGTCCACCGTTCCTGACTCCAAATCTCTATATGTCCTGCCGCCCCTACCAAAACGACGTCTTTCGTAATTCCTGCAAATTCCCGCAGTTTGACGGGAAGTAAAACGCGGCCCTGCTTGTCCACTTCCACCTCGGCCGCCCCGGCAAGAAAGTGCCTGACAAACATACGATTGTCCTTTTTGCTGATGGGCATCGCCTTGAGCCTCTCCTCAAAAGCATTCCATTCGGTAGGGTCATACACAAATAAGCAGCCATCCAATCCCTTTGTCACTACAAACACATCGCCCAGCGCCTCACGGAACCGGGAAGGAATGATCAACCTGCCTTTCGTATCCACCGTATGATTGTACTCACCCATAAACATGAACAATCACCTGCCGATCAGGGAATTTTGCGGGATGTTTCCACCACTTCCCACCATTTTACCCCACTTCCTACCACTTACATCTCAATTTTAGTACAAAACCCCCCCTTTGGCAAGTCCTTTATCCAAAAAGCACATAAAAAGAATTTCGTTTTGTTGCCATGAGCGGCTCCTCAAACAGGTCAGACTTGTCTGAACTGTTACAAAATTTACAAATAGGCAGAGAGTTTTTTCACGCAACGGCTTGAGAAAAAAGACGCTATATGCTATAATTTACGGGTATCAGCGTGTCCTTTTTCGCAAGCGCGGAAAGGATACAATCTATGGGATAGAATTTGAAAGGCAAAGAATACGCGCTGATCCTTGAAACCGGTTTGCGCACCGGCTTGACTACATAGACCGGCGCACAGGCGTTTTTATTCAGCTTATCATGCGTGACCTTGTTTTTATCAACTGGCGAACAGGAGAGCCAGCGAAAACAGTTCCTATGATATGTAACTGCCGGCTCGCTGGATTATGCTATCAAGCAATTTCAGCAAAATAGTGTAGTCTGATGAAATCCAATAAATTCAAATGCGGAAATGGTGTAAAAAAGGTGTAACAGCCGAGACGCCGAACGCTGAATCCCCTTGAAAATCAAGGAAAATCGAAGGAGAATGAGTATATATGAAATTAGGCATCGTGGGTCTGCCCAATGTGGGAAAAAGTACATTGTTCAATTCACTTACAAAAGCAGGGGCGGAATCCGCAAATTATCCCTTCTGTACGATTGATCCGAACATCGGAATCGTGGCCGTACCGGACGAGAGGCTAAGACTTTTGGGCAATATGTATCAATCCAAAAAAGTGACGCCCGCCGTAATTGAGTTTGTCGATATCGCAGGATTGGTAAAAGGAGCTTCCAAGGGAGAAGGGCTTGGCAACCAGTTTTTAAGCAATATACGGGAAGTGGATGCCATTGTACATGTAGTGCGTTGTTTTGAGGATGCCAATGTGGTGCATGTGGACGGAAACGTTGATCCTCTGCGGGATATTGAGACCATTAATTTGGAGTTGATTTTTTCCGATTTGGAGATTTTGGAAAGACGGATTGCAAAGGTGGCAAAAGGCGCCCGGATGGATAAAGTACAGGCAAAAGAACTGGAAATGCTCAATCGTATCAAAGCGCTTTTGGAGGACGGAAAACCGGCTATCGGTTTTGAAACCTTGGACGAAGACGAAGAAGCGATTTTCAAAACATTAAATCTTCTAACGGCAAAGCCAGTGATTTATGCGGCGAATGTAGGGGAAGACGAACTTGCCGACGACGGTGCTTCTAACGCAGGCGTGGCAAAGGTGCGGGAATATGCGCAAAAGACCGGAAGCGAGGTATTTGTGCTCTGCGCCAGCATTGAGGCGGAGATTTCGGAGTTGGGCGAGGATGAGAAACAGATGTTTTTGGACGATTTGGGTCTCTCGGAATCTGGTCTGGAAAAATTAATCCGTGCCAGCTATCAGCTGCTTGGCCTGATGAGTTTTTTGACTGCAGGTGAGGATGAGACCAGAGCCTGGACCATCCGAAAGGGCACAAAAGCCCCCCAGGCTGCAGGCAAAATTCATTCCGATTTTGAACGGGGCTTTATCAAGGCGGAAGTGGTGAATTATAAAGACCTTTTGGAACAGGGCTCTCTGGCCGCTGCGAGGGAAAAGGGACTTGTGGGAATGGAAGGAAAAGAGTATGTCGTACAGGACGGCGACGTGATTTTGTTCCGGTTTAATGTCTAAGCGGCAATTGTCTGTGCCAGATAAAATCCCCCGGAAAGCGGTTACTTTCCGGGGGATTTGAGGTGCTTTTGCGGATCCCCGTCTCATGGGCATTCCCTGTCGACTATGCAATTTTACTTTTGAATTCCGCAAACTCCATTTTCAGCCTGTTTACCTCTTCCACCAAAAAATTTACCCTGACCTCATAAGCAAGACTCTTGTTCGCAACCGGAATCGCCTGTTCCAATTTCCTCGTCAATTCGATAAAATTCTCGGCAATCAACCGGATATTATGATCTGTATCATTTTCCAGATGCAATTCTATTTTTGTCACCCTCCGTTTTACTTCTTCTATTTCTGATTTCATGCCTTGCATCTCTGATTTCATGCCCTGCATCTCTGATTTCATGCCCTGCATCTCTGATTTCATGCCCTGCACTTCCAAAAGAATCAAATCTATTTTTTCACTATCTGTCATTTTCCCAAACCTCCCAAATTAAAATTTCAATATTCAGTTTTAGCCGGATTATCCTCCACCCTCCCCCGTTACAGCAAAGTGAAACTGTATCGCAGCCTCCTCCCTGCGTCTGCCATAACCTTTCCAAACTCTGCCTGTCTGCAGCCGCACTCGACGTATCGTATCATGCAAACCGCACACTTTTTTAGATTCTAAACTGGCATGCGCCATTGTCGGCGCGCCACTACGCATGAAAGCCGGTTGCTACGCGCTGGCGCGCTCTCGCAACCGCCGCCGGTATTCACAATCCGGGCTGTCGCCCTACTTGTTCATACCGGCTTGCCCGCCCGATATCCGGGCATCTGTGCAAGCAAGCTTGCCCATATGCCCGGCTGCCGTCCGGGGCTTTCATAGTAAAATGTTCCGAAAATAAACGAGCCGAAATGCCCTACGAAAACGGAGAATATCTCTCTTCTATGTTCTCCTCCGTCTTAACGGGATGCAGTCGCCATACAAAACGCCGACTACCTTAAGATTTCTAATAATCCAGATTCCGTTCGAATTGTCTCTCAATCCGCCTGTATATTCAGTATATGCCACTTCGCCTGAAATGGCAAGGACTTTTCTCAAAATTTTGCGAAGATGGTGTAACAGTTGTAACAGTTCAGACAGGTCTGCGCATTTATTGCGCAGACCGTGAAAATACGTGGTGATGGCAAGCATCCGCCCCATCGCGCAGTGATTTTAATGGGCGGATGCCGTAACAGGTCAGACTTGTCTGAACTGTTACTAACAGTTGTTACTATTCACGCTCGGGAGCCGCTCATAGTAAACCCCCCATGCCGCTTTTTGGCGGCGCCACCATATAGGAAAGGGGGACCTATGAAGGGCATGCACACATGCGGCCTTGCCGCATGGTGCGTGCACGGACTGC
>CARDPF010000180.1 GCA_948960675.1 uncultured Eisenbergiella sp. | reverse complement strand
CCCGGGCCATGTCAAACCCGTCCCCCGTGGAACCGGTGGCCGGATAGGACAAACCCCCGGACGCTATGATTACGGCATCTGCATGCACCTTTGTCCCGTCTAAAAGCAGCAGCCCCGTCACTTTCTTTAAATCCGGCGTGGCAAGAACCCGTTTTACGCCCGCATGCAGACAAATCCGTACCCCATTTTTTAACAGAGCCTTCTCCAGTGTACGGATAATGTCCGAAGCATGGTCTGAGACAGGAAAGACCCGTTCTCCCCGTTCGGTTTTTAGGCGGCATCCCGCCTCCTCCCAAAACGCCATGGCGCTTTGGTTATCAAAGCCGGAAAACGCACTGTACAAAAACCGGGAATTGCGCACCACGTTTTCGAACAATACTTCCCTTTTACAGGCATTGGTCACATTACAGCGGCCTTTTCCCGTAATATAAAGCTTCTTCCCCAGCTTTTCGTTCTTTTCATATAAGGTAACGTGACAATCCGGCCCGGCGGCGGCATACGCCGCCATCATACCGGCCGCCCCGCCGCCGATCACTGCGATCTCTTTTCCCAACGCGCTCCCCCCTGCCATACAGACGCTTTACACATCCTTATTCGTTTCCGCCGAACGCATTCCCGAACATGGCATCCTCGTCCATATAATCCATTTCATCGTTCATATAAACCTGGTAGTTGCCCCAAACCTCTTCCAAGGTCTCCAGGTTCTTCCGCACACGCTCCGGCTGCTTTAAACACAGCCCCACCACCAAAGCGTTCATCAGGGAAAGCGGCGCGACCAGTGAATCCACAATGGATACCGTATCGCTTTTGGCAAGCAGATTACAGGAAGAGTAGAGATTCATGGGAGAGTGGATGCTGTCCGTGACCGTAATCACTTTCGCGTTTCTGGCATTGGCAAACTCCATGGCTTTTAACGTACGCATGGAATATCTGGGAAAACTGATTCCAATCATGCAATCCTTCTCACCGATACGAATCATCTGTTCAAAGATTTCACTGACACTGGTCGTTTTTACCTGCACCACGTTTTCCCGGATCATCTGTAGGTAGAAGGCAAAAAAATCCGCAAGGGGCTGACAGCTGCGGATTCCCAAAACATAGACGGTATCCGCTTTCGTAATCAAATCCACGGCGCTCTCAAAGGATACCGGATCCGCTTGGCCCAGCGTATGCCGGATATTTTCTGCGTCCCGGTTTAACACGGAAGAAAGAACCTCGGACTGGGTACTCTGCCCATAGGCTGCCCCAATCCTGTCTACGGAGTGATGCAGCTTTCCCTTTACCATGGCGGCCAGCGCGCCCTGCATCTGCGGATATCCGCTGTAACCTAATCCGGAGGCAAAACGAATCACCGTTGACTCGCTGACGTGCAGTTTTTCCCCCATCTTGGCCGCCGTCAGGAAAGCCGCCTGATCATAATGGCTTTTGATATAGGAAGCAATGGCCTTATGCCCCTTGCTCATGCCGGAGTAATTCCGGTTAATACGTGCGATAATATTGTCTTTATCTGCCATGCGGTTTCCCTGTTTCTATACAAACAGGCAGACGCGTCATGCATCTGCCTGCCTGCCACTGCCCACTCTGTGACCAGTAACGCCTGTTTCCCTTTCTTAAACGGGATAAGCTCCGTTTTTGGTATCTGCCTGTGTCATATCCACTTTTTCCTGCTGTGCCTGACGGTACTTAAAATAGTCCGTCGCTACCTGCGGGAACAATGCGTAAGAAAGGACATCCTCGTCCTGCTGCTTCCACTGCTTCATCTCGCTCTCAATCTTCTCAAGTTCGTTGGGAATCAGATCCGCAGGACGGCAGGTAATCACCTCTTTGTCCCCGATCACCTTCTTTTGTACTTCCGGATTAAAAGGTTTCACGGTTCTGCCGTACTTGCCGGAAAGCAGATCCTTGGTCTCCCCGGTGGCCATCTTATATCTCTCGCCCATCAGGACATTGAACACCGCCTGTGTGCCCACGATCTGGGAGGAAGGTGTGACAAGCGGGGGCTCGCCAAAGTCTTTACGAACCTGCGGAATCTCCTGCAGTACCGCGTCGTACTTATCGCTGGCATTCTGCTCCTTTAGCTGGCTCACCATGTTGGAAAGCATACCGCCGGGCACCTGATACATCAGGGTCTTGATATTTACGCCCAATACCTTGGGATCAAGCAGGCCGGATTTTAGGCACTCCTCCCTGTACGGGCGGAAATGATCCGCAATCTCCGCCAGCAGATTCTGGTCGAATCCGGGATCGTAAGGCGTTCCCCTAAAGGTCTCCGCCATGACTTCCGTTGCTGGCTGGGAGGTTCCCAGTGCAAAAGGAGACATCGCACAGTCAATCACGTCCACGCCCGCTTCCACGGCCTTTAAGTAGGTCATGCTGGCAACGCCGGACGTATAGTGGGTATGCAGCTGGATCGGCAGCTTGGTCGCGCTCTTCATCGCGGAAATCAATTCGGAAGCCTGATAGGGAACAAGCAGGCCCGCCATGTCCTTGATACAGATGGAATCCGCACCCATGTTTTCAATGTCTTTGGCGATATTCATCCAATAATCCAGCGTATAGGCATCTCCCAGCGTGTAGGAAAGCGCAATCTGCGCATGCCCGCCCTCTTTGTTACAGGCTTTCACGGAAGCCTCCAGATTACGCAGGTCATTTAAGCAGTCAAAAATACGGATGATATCAATACCGTTGGCAATGGATTTCTGAACAAAATATTCTACCACATCGTCCGCATAATGGCGGTATCCCAGAATATTCTGGCCGCGCAGCAGCATCTGCAGTTTAGTCTTCTTAAAGCCGTTTTTGAGCTTGCGGAGTCTGTCCCAGGGATCTTCCTTCAGGAAACGCAGGGACGCGTCAAAGGTTGCGCCGCCCCAGCACTCCACGGAATGATAACCCACCTGATCCATTTTATCCACAATGGGAAGCATCAATTCGGTAGGCATTCTGGTGGCAATCAGGGATTGGTGCGCATCACGCAGAATGGTTTCCGTAATTTTTATCGGTTTTTTTTCAGGCATTTATTTTTACCTCCATGAAATATTTGTATTGTTAAAGGAACCTGCATCCGTCAAAATACACCGAAAATTGCCATGAACGTACCGGCCGCCACCGCAGTACCGATAACGCCCGCAACGTTGGGCCCCATCGCATGCATCAAAAGGAAATTGGTGGGATCCGCCTCCGCCCCGACCTTTTGGGACACGCGGGCCGCCATGGGAACTGCGGACACACCGGCCGAACCGATCAGGGGATTTACTTTGCCGCCGCTTACCTTGCACATAATCTTACCGAAAAGAACGCCGGCCGCCGTACCGAAGGCAAACGCAATCAAGCCCAATGCAACGATCTTTAACGTATCCCAGTTCAAAAACGCCTCCGCGCTGGTGGTCGCACCCACGGAAGTCCCCAGCAAAATCACGACGATATACATAAGCGCATTGGAAGCCGTATCCGCAAGCTGTCTGACAACGCCGCTCTCACGGAACAGATTGCCCAGCATCAGCATGCCGACCAGGGGAGCCGTGGTGGGTAGGATCAAACAGACCACAATGGTAACAATGATGGGGAACAGAATCCGCTCCAGCTTGGAGATGGGACGCAGCTGCTCCATCTTAATCTTTCTCTCTTCCTCCGTGGTCAAAAGCTTCATAATCGGAGGCTGGATAATCGGAACCAGGGACATATAAGAATATGCCGCCACTGCGATCGGCCCCATGATAGCGGTCTGCCCCAGTTTCCCGCACAGGAAAATAGAGGTAGGACCATCCGCACCGCCGATGATGGAAATGGCTGCCGCCGCCTTATCATTGAAACCTAAAGCGATCGCCCCGAAATATGCTGCAAAAATACCGAACTGTGCGGCCGCACCCAAAAGAAAACTCTTGGGATTTGCAATCAGGGGACCAAAGTCGGTCATCGCACCTACACCCATGAAAATCAGGGACGGCAGAATCGCCCATTCATCCAAAATATAGAAATAATACAGCAGGCCGCCGACACCGTTAGAGGCATCCTCCGGATGAACCATGATATCCGGGTAGATATTGACCAGCAGCATACCGAATGCAATTGGAACAAGAAGCAGCGGCTCGAATCCCTTTGCGATCGCCAGATACAAAAAGACGCAGGCCACCAAAATCATCAAAAGGTTTCCCCAAGTCATATTGAAAAACGCCGTCTGATGAATCAGGTTGTCCAATGTAGTCATAATATAAGACATTTTGTTGACCTCCTGTGTTCGTAGTCAGGTTCCGGCATGAGCCGGTTCCGGATTAGTTTAAGGTTGCAAGGACAGCGCCCGCTTCCACAGCATCGCCAACCGCCACATTGATGCTCGCAACCGTGCCATCCGAAGGAGCGACAACGGGAATCTCCATCTTCATTGCCTCAATGGTCACAACCGGATCACCGGATTTTACCGCCTGGCCTACGGCAGCGTCGATCTTAAACACTTTACCTGCCGCGCCTGCCTTGACTTCCACACTGCCTGCCGCAGCCGTGGCTGCCGGTTTTGCCGCCGCTACGGGTGCCTTGGGGGCCGCCTTCGGGGCTGCCTTGGGAGCCGCTGCAGGTGCGCTGCCCGCTACGCCTTCTTCCACAACTACATCGTATACGTTGCCATTAACGGTAATGGTATAATTTTTCATCTCTATATCCTCCTTAAATGATTCGTAAATTGTTATCAGGCTTTCTGCCATCCGCCCACACGGCGTTTAATGCTTCTCACCACAAATCCCTCTGTGCCCTGGGCACCCTCGCTGGCCGCAACCGCCGCCGCGATCACCGCAATTAGTTCGCAGTCATCCTCCTTGGCCTCTTCCACGGCGGGAACTGCCTCCACGGCTGCTTCCACGGCGGGGGCAGGATTCTTCTTCGCCTTCTTTTCGGCCATCTTCTTCTCAAATACGGAAATGTATTTGAAACAGGCAATTAAAAGGCTGATCAGAATTAGTACAATAAATACGGTTCCCATGCCTAACAGGGTATTGAGGGCAGCATTGGTCATTAATTCCTTAAACGGCTTAATGACGTTTACGGTAAACGCAGCCACTTCCCCCTGCATACCGTAAACAATAATCACTTCCGCGTCGTGCAGATCCCCGTCCACGGTCAGGGTTACGGTCGCTTCCTCGGCGCCCATCTCCACAACCCGGTTCGTAACGCCTAAAACGGTTCCGATCTCTTCCGCGGCACTTGCCCAGCCGTTAATTGCATCGGCAAGTTCCGGATACCTGGCTACCGCCTGTTCCTGCTGTCCGGTCGCCACTACCTGGCTGACCAAATCCAACAGGCTTTCCGGGGCATCCGCAATATCCGCCTCCGTATACTGCAGCCTGCTCTCCGCCACTTGCTCCTCCCCGCATGCCGACAGGCCCACAAGGCAGGTCACCATACCTAATATCAACAGAAATTTTTTCATATTAAGTATCTTCCTTTCTTAGACTGTGCCGTGTTTCTTCTCCGGACGGTCTTCCTTTTTTGTAAGCAGCATCTCGAACGCACCGATTACATATTTCCTTGTCTGTGCCGTGTCAATGATCTGATCCACATATCCCCTCTTTGCCGCGCTCTCTGCGCTGGTCTGCAGGGCTGCATATTCCTTTGCACATGCATTGATTTCATCGGCACTTTTGCCGTCACACAAAATCTTGGCGGCGAGCTTTGCATCCATCGTCCCGATACAGGCATCCGGCCATGCAAAAACCATATCCGCACCCACAGCCTTGGAGTTCATCGCCACGTACGCGCTTCCGTACGCCTTGCCGATCACCACATTGACCTTGGGCACGGTAGCGTTTGCGAAAGCATACGTAAGCTTTGCTACCGCCTTGGCAATGCGCTTTTCTGCACATTTTGTAGCGTCAAATCCCTTCACGTTGGTCAGCGTCAGCACCGGAATACCAAAAGCATCGCAGAAATTCACAAAATCCGCCGCCTTTTCGCAGCCCTCTGCGGAAAGCGTTCCTTCAAACTTCGCTTCATAATTCCCGTCTGCGTCAAACACTTCGCTGCGGTTTGCAACCGCCCCCACAGTCATGCCGTCCAAACGGATAAAGCCAGTCACCATGTCCTTTGCATAAGCGCCCTTTACTTCAAAGAAATTGTTATTATCCGCAATCAGGGAAAGCGCGATGGACGTATCACCCACACAGCCGCCGATTTCCGGGCTCATCCTGTTTAAGTCGTCGCTGCATTCTTCATAGCTGTCATAATCTTTGAAATTGGAGGGAAGGAATCCGACCAGTTCCCGAATCTGGGAAAGAATGTCCTCTTCGCTGCCTACAACATCCACAATCCCGGCCTCGCTGCTCTGGAATGCGGCGGACGCGGTATCGCATTTATCAACGCTGTTGCCGTCAAGGGCATTGGGGGAATTCACGAAAAGCTTCGCTTTCTTTTCTTCCATGAAAGTGAAATCCGTAAGGGTAGGAATTACGGCAAGGCCGCCCCCGCAGTTTCCAAAAACAGCGGTGATCTGGGGAACTACGCCGGACGCCATCGTCTGCTTTAAATAAATCTCCCCGAATCCCTGCAGCGCATCGGTTGCCTCCTGAAGCCGAAGTCCCGCGGAATCAATCAAACCGATGACAGGCGCGCCCATCTTCATGGCCAGATTATAAAGATTCACAATCTTCTTTGCATGCATCTCGCCCACGCTGCCTCCCAAAACGGAAGCATCCTGACTGTATACATATACCAGATTGCCGTCAATCACCCCATATCCGGTTACGACACCG
>CARDPF010000179.1:4332-6758 GCA_948960675.1 uncultured Eisenbergiella sp. | reverse complement strand
CCTGCTCTTGTTCTGGAATTTTCAGGGCTGCATTGCTGTTTGTTTGTCAAGGTTCACTTGTTGTTGCCGCTCACAGGCGACTCGTTTAGATTACCATGTCTTTTCCTGTTTGTCAACAACTTTTTTCATTTTTTTCCATCTTTTTTTCGACGGAACGGAGAAGGAGGGATTTGAACCCTCGCGCCGCTATTAACGACCTGCACCCTTTCCAGGGGTGTCCCTTCAGCCATCTTGGGTACTTCTCCACATGTGCTGATCTTCTTCAACGATTCTGTTTTACTAATCCAAACCACACCCCACTCCGCAGGATGTTCTGTTTGAATCAAACGGAGAGAGTGGGATTCGAACCCACGCGCCCTTTCGGACAAACGGTTTTCAAGACCGCCTCGTTATGACCGCTTCGATATCTCTCCGGGCCACACGCAATACGCTTTTATGCGCTATATACGCTTTCGCCAGCGCAAAACATATTCTACCAAATGCCACCAAACTTGTCAACTACTTTTTTCCAAAAACATTTGCGCAATTTTTAAGTCCTCCGGCGTGGTCACTTTGATGTTCTCATACGAGCCCTCCACCAACTTTACGTTCTGCTCCCCAAAGTGCTCCAATACCATCGCGTCGTCGGTAATATGCAGCCCTTCCGCCATCCACTGCGCTTTCGTATCCATCATTTTTTGATATGCCCGATAGATCAGGCCAAAGGAAAATACCTGCGGGGTCTGCATGGCCCACAGAAGATCCCGTCTGGGGGTTTCCTTGGAAAACCCGTTTGCATCCGCCAGCTTAATCGTATCCTTCACCGGCATGGCCGCCGCACATGCGCCGTATTGCCCTGCCGCCGTCAGGCACCGCTGCAAAATTTCTTCCGTCACCACAGGCCGCGCCCCGTCATGGATAAACACATAGCCTTCCCGGGCCGGCACATTCATATCGCCCTGTATCGCACAAAGCGCATGCCAGACGGAATCATACCGTTCTTTTCCGCCCACGATTATGGTATCCACCTTTTGCAGCCCGTATGCATCCGCAATTTCTTTCCGGCAATAATCCCTCTGCTGTTCATCCCCCACCACCAGCAAAACGGTATCCATGAAAGCCGACCGTTCAAAGGCCCTAAGCGAATAGTACAACAGCGGCCTGCCGGCGATCTCCAAATATTGCTTCGCCACCTTTGCGCCCATGCGTTTTCCCTGTCCCGCCGCCAATACCACTGCGGTGCAAAACTTTTTACCTGCCATGGATCCGTTCCCCCAATTTTAAATTCGGGATCGCATTCAGATCCCAGCCGCAGCGCACGCCTCTTTTGTATTCATAATACCCTGCCACGCCGATCATTGCGGCATTATCCGTACAAAAAACCGGGGACGGGTGGTAAAAGGCAATCCCACACCGGGCACAGGCTTTGCCCATCGCCTCCCGCAGATGGGAATTGGACGCCACACCCCCCGCCAGCGCAAGCTTATCGGCCTTGTAGGCAACAGCTGCATGTATGGAATGCTCGGTGAGCACATCCACCACCGCCTTTTGAAAGGAAGCCGCCACATCCGCCTGGTTTACCGCCTCCCCCCTCATCTTGCAGCCATTTACATAATTGAGTACTGCGGATTTTAACCCGCTGAAGCTGAAATCGTATGCGCTGTCCCCGACCTTGGCCCGGGGGAAAAAAATGGCCTCCGGATTGCCTTCCCGGGAAATTTGGTCCACCTTCGGCCCGCCGGGATACCCAAGACCGATGGCACGGGCCACTTTGTCAAAGGCCTCCCCTGCGGCATCGTCGCGGGTTCTTCCCACAACCTCATATTCCCCGTATCCCTTTACCATCACCAGATGGGAATGGCCTCCGGAAACCACCAGACACAAAAATGGGGGCTCCAACTCCCTGTTTTCTATATAATTGGCGCAGATATGCCCTTCTATATGATGTACGCCCACCAGCGGTTTGTCCGCCGCAAAGGCAATGGCCTTCGCCGCAGAAACCCCCACCAAAAGCGCCCCCACAAGGCCCGGCCCGCAGGTCACGGCAACCGCCGTAATCTGTTCCAGCAATACGCCCGCGTCGGCGAGCGCCCTTTCCACGACCTGGTTGATTTTCTCGATATGTTTTCTGGAGGCAATCTCCGGAACCACCCCGCCGTATAGCGTATGCAGGTCAATCTGGGAATAAATGATATTGGACAATACTTCCCTGCCGTCTTTGACCACGGCCGCCGCCGTCTCGTCGCAGGAACTCTCGATTGCCAAAACCAAAACCTCTTCTTTGTTTTCCATTTCTTCTTACCGCCGTCCGTCTCATTCCTCATCAAACATCAAATCCAGCGTTCTGCCGTCTTTTGCGGCCACCGCCTCCGGAAAAATTTTGCGCACGCCCCCCATGAACTCCTCCGGATGCACCAGCGACGGGCTGTAATGGGTCAGCCAAAGCC
>CARDPF010000179.1:0-4322 GCA_948960675.1 uncultured Eisenbergiella sp. | reverse complement strand
CTGGAGTTCAGACGTGTGCTCTTCCGATCTAGCCAAAGCCTCCGGGCCTGCGCCCGTTTGGCCATGCCGGCAGCTTCCAGAAAGGTCATATGTTTATGTTCCCGCGCCTTATCCTGCTTTTCTGCCTCCCCGTACATACCCTCACACACGAAAAGATCAGCGTCCTCCGCATTTTTTACAATGCTTTCCGTAGGCCGGGTATCCGTACAATACGTCACCTTCAGTCCCCTGCGGGCCTTTCCCATGACCATGTCCGGGGTATACATTTTTCCGTCCAATTCCAGCGTTTCCCCTTTCTGGAGACGGTTCCAATAGCGCTTTTCAATTCCCAGGGCTTCCGCCTTTTCCAGACAAAATTTACCTGCACGGTCCACGCTGACGCTATAGCCGTAACAAGGGACATTGTGATTCACCCGAAAAGCTGTCACGCGCACCCCGTCCAGCCAAAACTCCTGCCCGCTTTCCCCGATTTCCATATATTCAATGGGAAAAGGAAGTTCCGGCGCAATGACCCGCAAGGCATTCACCGTTCTGGCCAGTCCCTTGGGGCCAATGAGAAGAAGCGGCTCTGTCCGTTCCGCATTCCCCATGGTGAGAAGCATGCCGGGCAGGCCGCTGATATGATCCGCATGAAAGTGGGTAAAGCAGATTACGTCAATGGGTTTGGGACTCCAACCCTTTTGCTTCATGGCAATCTGCGTGCCCTCCCCGCAATCAATCAGGATACTTTTTCCGTTATACCGAACCATCAGGGAGGTGAGCCACCGATATGGCAGCGGCATCATCCCGCCCGTTCCCAAAAGACAGACTTCCAGCATATTTACCCTCATTTTGCTGCCGGTTTCGCAAAGCCTCCCTCAAAGAAGTTCAACGGTCTCTTTCTTTTCCACGGGAACCGCAAACTGTTTGATCCATTTGCGATAGCAGTCTTCGCACAAATCAAAACTGTGCCGTTCCCCGTCCATGGAACTGAAATATCCGAAGAGCTGATCCGCCGCAAAACAGCCTTCCTTGAGTACACCGTCCTCCACCCGCAAAGTTCTGCCGCACCCATTACAGGTCACGGCGCATAAACGTTGTTCTTTGCCAAACTTACGCATGGTATCCTCTCCCTTTTTCCGCAAAAACCAAACTTTTTCGTCAAAATCCTACGGTTTTGAGTATACCGTATTTTTTTTTCAAAAGATAGCGGTAATTTCTCCATGCGTTTCCTATCTCTTCCACATGATGAGGGCATCCTCCCGGGGCTTTTCGTAAAACCCCTTCCGGATCCCTTCCGTGACAAATCCCAGTTTTTCATAGAGACGCACCGCCGCCATATTGCCGCTTCTGACTTCCAGCGTAAAATGCAAAACGCCGCGCCCTTTTGCCTCCTCCATCAAAACCGCCAGCATCCGCTGTGCGATTCCTTTTTTCCTATGTCCTTCCCGCACTGCCACATTACAGATATCCGCGTCCTCAAAGGACTGCCAAAATCCGCAGCAGCCAACCACGGCTCCCTGCCACTCCGCCACCAGATAGCAGGCGTCTTGGTTGGCAAGCGCTTCCTCGTAGGCCTGTTTCGTCCACGCCTCCGGCGTTGAGGCCGCTTCCATGGCAGCCACTATGGCCGCGTCCTTTTTTTCCATCGGACGGATATGCAGCACATCGTTCTTAGCGGCACAGATCCCCGCTTTCATGCGTTCCCTCTCCTCCTCGCCAGCCTGCATCCGTTCCCGCTCTGCCTGGGGGGCACGCAAATACCGGGGGACAAAATCGGCGGCTTTCACCAGCCGTCCCGCCTTTGCATAAGCTGCGCCCAAAACGGCCACCGATGCCGCCCGCTGGCAATTTCCGTTTGCCGCAGCGAAACTGTAAGGCGTCCGCAGCAACCCCTCCAACAGGTTCCGGTAAGCGCCGACCCCGTCCCCCAGAAAAATGACTTCCCGCCCGCAGGCGTTAATCTTTTCCGCCAGCTGCTCCACCGTCAGCGCACACTGCGCCAGCTTTTCACACAAAACATAGGTTCCGTTTTCTTTCTCAAACGTGTATAATCCCGTGTACACCTGACTGCGCCGCGCATCCATCACCGGACAGATCAGCTTGTCGCTGCCGTACAGGTTCATGGCAAGGGCATCCACCGTGGGAACCGGTGCAATCGGAATGCCAAGGGCAAGCCCCAGCCCTTTGGCTGTGGCCGAGCCGATCCGAAGCCCCGTAAAGGAGCCGGGACCTGCCGCCACCGCAATCACGTCAATGCTGTGCAAATCCAACTCCACCATTTCCCGAAGGGCGTCAAGCATCGGCAATAGCGTCTGGGAATGGGTCTTTTTATAGTTCGTGCTGTATTCCGCCACCAGGGTGTCATCCTCCACGAGCGCCACCCCCGCCACCAGCCCGGAACTGTCCAGCGCCAAAATCTTCATGGCCTTGCCTCTCCTTCTTCCAAATCCAAAACGGTCCGGACATCACTGTTTGCCCCATGGCCTGTCAACGTGATTTTGCGGTACGAAAATCCTTTTTCCAAATCCTTTTCGATTTTTACTTCTATATAAGAAGCAGGCAAAATCTCTTCGATCAGATTCGCCCACTCCACCAGACATACGCCCCCGCCATAAAAGCAGTCCTCGTATCCGATCTCTTCCATTTCCTCCACGTCCCCGATGCGGTAGACGTCCAAGTGGTAAAGGACAAGCCTGCCCTCCCCGTAAACTTGTAAAATCGTGAACGTCGGGCTGCACACGGGTTCCAAAATCCCCAGTCCGGCGGCCACCCCCTGGGTAAACACGGTCTTACCCACCCCAAGATCCCCGATCAGGGTGTAAACCTGTCCCGGTTTTGCCTTTTCCCCGATTTTTTTTCCAAAGGCGAAGGTCTCTTTTGCCCCAAAGCTTTCTATCGTCATTTAAACCGTTCCTCTGATATTTACCTTTTTCGGATCCATATGGGTGGAAATCATGCCGATGATTTCCGCCTGCCGCTCCCCAAGCCCTTTTTTCGGGAAAATGCTGGCATTGATTCTACTGGTATATACAATAATGCTGCGTCCCGTGGAAACGGCTTTATACATGTCCTCCCAGCGCTGGAACTGTTCTTCCTCCCCCTGGGATACATAAACGCCATCCTGCGTCATCCTGTAATGCAAGGGTTGTTTAAAAACCGGGTTCAACGCCTGCTTCTGGGCCCGCATGTAGAGGGAAACGGGCAGGTAAAATAAAATCACCACACCAAAAATCAGGTAGAGCGGATAGCCGTTCATAAAAAAGGCCACAATCCCCAGCGCGCCTACCGCGCTTCCCAAGATCCCCGCCGAGCCCGTATAGGTGTGATGCAGCATGTAATCATACAAAACACCCGCATCAATTTTCACGTCAAATTCCACTTCCATGTCCGTTGTCCTCCACCAGTAATAGACTACAACATTCCTCCCTGCCGGTCAAGCATGAATTTTGCCGTATCCGGCGGCGAAGGGTTGGCTTCGTAGGGAAACTATGGGGAGGCGCATGGGAGGGCGGGAAGGGGGGAGGGACGCAGCGCGTTGGCGGCCTGCGATATTTCGGACGGGAAATTCCGCCAAATGGCAGTTTGCCCCAAAACGCTACAGGGCGCAAAAAACGCACTGCGCTTGAACGGTTTCGCGCCCTGCCGCAGGGGCAAACTGACATTTGGGGAATTTCTCCGCCCGAAATACCAGCAGCCGCCAACGCGCTGCGCCCCTCCCCCCTTCCCGCCCTCCCATGCGCCTCCCCATAGTTTCCCCCACAAAGCTGCACCACCGCCAAACGACTCTTTTTTATGCTATAGAAAACGCGGCAGCATAAACCATTTCAACAGTCGGACGGCGATTTTTTACCCGGCCTATCACCAAACGTAAGAATACAAGTTTATTTCCGCGAGCAATGAGTCAAGTGGCTGCTTGCAGACATTTGATTTATTCCCCTCCAACCGATGCGGCAGCCTTGGCTTTTGTCATTGGAAGGGGCGGCGAAGGGCTTACCCTCATGGAGGGCCACCTGCAGGGGCAGGAAAGGGGTGGGGCGGCATCGTTTGCGGCTGCTGGTATCCCAAACGGAGAAATTCCCCAAACAGTGGTTTTTCCCTGCAACAGGGCGCAATACCGTGCGCCCTGTTGCGCATAGAGCGTGTTTGAAAATTCATTCCTGCCATCTGCACCCCCACTTTGTGGCGCACATCTGGCAGAAAGCAATTTTCAAACACGCTCTAGGGAAAAAATGCTGTTTGGTGGAATTTCTCGTTTGGGATACCGCAAGCCGCAAACGATGCCGCCCCACCCCTTTCCTGCCCTTACAGGCGGCCCTCCATGGGTGTAAGCCTTTCGCCAC
>CARDPF010000178.1 GCA_948960675.1 uncultured Eisenbergiella sp. | reverse complement strand
AAACGGATCTTTTCACCCGGCCGGATTTGATCCCGGACGAGGCAGTCAAGGAGGCACTTTTAGGGATTTTGCAAAAAGAGGAAGCCGAAAATTTGCAGGATGGTGTAGATGGGGTAGAGGGCGAAAAAGAGGGGGAGGAAAAAAAAGATTCCGGGGAGGCAGGGGGGAAGAAACCAGCCAAAAAGGAACCGGAGGAAGCGTCAGCAAAAGAGGAAGAGCTGACGCTGGAATATCAGTTTGACAATCCGGACGGGGAAGACGTTTTTTTCCCGTTGAGTATAGACGCGGCAAACATGCTAAACTGTCTTGTCTACACGGTTGCGTTCGAGAAGGAGAACGGACTGGAGATGGAATTGGTTTACGAACTTACCTTTGAAAACGGGAACCGGGCCGTGCGGGATGAGAACGGTGAGATTGTATGGAAATGTATTGCATATAATGCCGGAAACGGCTTTAAGGGGGTCAGGATAGAAGAAGATGCAGACGATTGAAGAAATATATGCAAAGCTGGATCAACTGTTTGAAAAAAATGAGATCGGGAAAGTGGAGCCGTTTTTACTTTCCTGCCTAGAGCAGGCCAAAGAGGAAAGCGCTTTCGGGATTTATATTTCTGTCGGGAATGAATTGATCGGCTATTACCGCAGCGTTTCCCAATTTGAAAAATCTTTTGCGGCGGCGGAGGATGTCCTGCTTTTGCTGGAAGAACTTAAGCTGGAGGATTCGGAGCATTTTGCCACGACGCTTTTAAACGCGGCCACTGCGTACCGGGCGGCGGGGAGATATGAGGATGCGCTGGCGGATTATGCAAAGGCGCTGAAAATCTATGAGGAGAAGCTTGCGCCCAATGACCCCCGTTTTGCGGGTTTGTATAATAATATCAGCCTTTTGTTGGAAAGCCTGCAGGAAAACGAAAAGGCGGCAGCGTTTTTGGGGCGGGCAATAGCCATTTTGGAAGGACGGGAGGATTCCCGGACGGATCTTGCCACATCCAAGACCAATTTGGCGCTGCTGCAGTTTAAAATGGGGGAATATCAGAAGGCGGAGGCGTTACTGACAGAGGCGATTGCCCTTTTCCGGAAAAATACGGAAGGGACGGACGCCCATTACAGCGCGGCCCTGGCCGGCATGGGGGAAGCCTGTTTCCATGCGCAAAAGCTGCAGGAGGCGCTTACGTATTATGAGGAAGCGCTGCGGGAGGTCAAGCTGCATTTTGGGGAAAACATGAGTTATGCGCTGCTGTGCACAAACTGTGCCGCCGTCTGCGAAAAGCTGGGGGATGGGGAAAAAGCCGCCGGATACCGTCAAAAAGCGGCTGACCTGCGCAGCCAGCTGGAGGTTAAGACCAAAGACTGAGGGGCAAAACATGAAAGGACTTACACTTGCAAGACAATATTTTGAAGCGTACGGCAGGACAATGCTGGAAAAGCTTTCCGAAGAACATCCTGCCCTGCGGGGACAGTTTGCCGCAGGGCTTGTAGGCCAGGGCTCGGAATGCCTTGGATTTGACGATGCGCTTTCCCGGGATCATGACTTTGGACCGTCCTTTTGTATTTGGCTTCCCCAAAAACTGTATCTGCAATACGGCAAGTGCTGTCAGGAAGCCTATGACTGCCTGCCAAAGGAATATGCGGGATATCCGTCAAGACAGGTTACTGCGTTTGGCACAGACCGGGTAGGGGTTTTGGAGATCGGCGCGTTTTATACAAGGTTAATCGGAAAAGAGGATGCACCAAAAAGCAATGCCGAATGGATGTGGATACCGGAGTCGCGGCTGGCGCAGGCGACATGCGGGGAAGTGTTTTTGGATGAGCCGGGCATTTTTTCCGGGATCCGTAAAAATTTGCTGGATTATTACCCGGAAGATGTGCGGAAAAAGAAAATTGCGGCCCGTCTGGCTGCCATGGCGCAGTCCGGACAGTATAATTACGGCAGGCTTTGTCGGCGGGGGGAATGGACGGGGGCGTTTTTGGCCCTCATGGAATTTGTGAAAAATGCCTGTTCCGTAGTACATTTGCTAAACAGGCGTTACACGCCTTTTTATAAGTGGATGCACAAAAGCCTGGCTAACATGCCGGTACTGCCGGAGGTTTATGGCCTTCTGGACCAGCTGACGGATGCCTTTGACAGCAGACAGGCGTGGCGGACGGCCGGGCCGGAGGATTTTCTTCTCGGGATCATCAACAAAAAGGACAACCGGGCAGTGCTGTTGGAAACTGTCTGCCAGCTGGTGATCCGGCAGCTTTGGGAGCAGGGGCTTTCCGACACGCAGGATCCATATTTGGAGCCCCATGCGCTTTCCGTCATGCAAAAAATCGAAGACCCTGCAATCGCGGCCCTGCAGCTGATGGAAGGATAAAAAGAGATTGAAACATACGTTCTTTTGTGCTAAAATGAAAACGGTTTGTGCAAAGTACACGCGAATCTTTGCACATTCATGCAGACAGGGCCGCAGGGAAAAAGTCCATATGACGAGGGCTGACTGGACGCTGCTTTTTTGTGTGTTTGCCGTGGCGGCCGGGATGGCCTTTTTCTTTTTGGCCGGTGGCTGGACTGGACAGGAGAGGGTGGCCGTAGTGGAACAGGACGGACAGGAGGTGTACCGCCTGCCGCTTGTGGAAGGGACGTCAGTGGAAATTTTTTGGGAGGGCGGCAGCAACGTGGTATCGGTGGACGGCGGCGGGGCGTGGATTTCCGAGGCCGACTGCCCTGACCGGCTATGCGTCCGGCAGGGGAAAATTTTTGGGGGCGGTCAGAGTATCGTCTGCCTTCCCCACCGGCTGGTGGTGTATCTGGAAGGTGTGGGCGGGGAGGAATCCCTGGATGCCATGACGGATTGAGGGGGAGGACGATGGGAAAAACAGCGGTTTTGGGTATGCTGACCGGTTTTGCGCTGATACTCTCTTATGTGGAAGCGGCGATACCGTTTATGCCCCAGATTCCGGGTGTCAAACTGGGACTGGCCAACCTTGCCGCCGTGCTTTGTCTCTATTTGTACGGAGGGCGGGAGGCATTTTTGGTCAATTTGGCGAGGGTGCTTTTGGTTTCTGTTTTGTTCGGTAATTTATATACGGCGGGCTATAGTCTGGCGGGCGCGCTGTTTTCCTTTGCCGCCATGGCAGTGGCAAAGCGGGCGCACTGCTTTTCCGTGGTGGGGGTGAGCGTGTGCGGCGGTGTTTTTCATAATGTGGGACAGCTTTTCATGGCGGTGGCGGTGACCATGACGATACAGGTGGTTTATTATCTGCCGTGGCTTTTGGTGTCCGGTTGCATAACCGGGCTTTTGATCGGAATTCTGGCAGGGGAGGTTATGGTTCATGTACGCATATCTCAAGGGAAAGGTAGCAGAGGTAGCAGGGGATAACCTGGTCATGGAAGTGGGGAATATCGGTTATAATGTCCGGATTCCGGGCAGCGTCGCTGCGCTTTTGCCGCCGGTAGGGCAGGAAGTAAAGATTTATACGTATACCAGTGTCCGGGAAGATGCCCTGCAGCTTTTCGGCTTTTTGTCCCGGGACGATTTGGAGATGTATAGGATGCTGATCGGCGTCAGCGGAATTGGCCCGAAAGGCGGACTGGCCATACTTTCGGCCATGAGTGCGGACGAAGTCCGCATGGCCGTGGTTGCACAGGATGCCAAGGCGATCGCCAAAGCGCCCGGTATCGGCAATAAAACCGCACAGCGCATTATTTTGGAGTTAAAGGACAGGATTTCCCTGGAGGACACTTTTTCTTTGCAGGCGGAAGAAAGCAGCATGGTGCAGGCTACCGGCTTAGGACAGGCCAGAACGGAAGCGGTGGAGGCTTTGACGGCGCTGGGCTATTCCTCTGCGGACGCTTTGCGTGCGGTAAAGGCCGTGGGATCGGAAGAGATGGATGTGGAAAGCCTGCTGAAAGCGGCGTTAAAGAAAATGATATGATGCTTGGATTGCCTGTAGGAAGGTATTGTTTGGAGCGGGAGAAGCGGTATGTCCAGAATGATTGAAACCAATTTCACACAGGAAGATGTGAAAATAGAAGGGAGCCTGCGTCCGCAGTATTTAAAAGATTACATCGGGCAGGAGAAGGCCAAATCCAATCTGAAAATTTACATAGAGGCGGCAAAACAAAGGCAGGATGCGCTGGATCATGTACTTTTTTACGGCCCGCCCGGTTTGGGAAAAACCACGCTGGCCGGTATTATCGCAAACGAGATGGGAGTGAACATAAAGATTACAAGCGGCCCGGCCATCGAGAAGCCGGGGGAGATGGCCGCCATTCTAAATAATTTGCAGGAGGGCGACCTACTCTTTGTGGATGAGATCCACCGGCTTTCGCGGCAGGTGGAGGAGGTGCTTTACCCGGCCATGGAGGATTTTGCCATTGACATCATGATCGGGAAAGGCTCCGGCGCCCGCTCCATCCGGCTGGAACTGCCGCATTTTACGCTGGTGGGCGCAACCACCCGGGCAGGGCTTTTGACGGCGCCCCTGCGGGACCGGTTTGGCATGATTCATCGGCTGGAGTTTTATACGGTGGAGGAACTGCAGGTGATTATCAAGCGCTCCGCCGGGATGCTTGGGGTAGAGATTGAGGAGGAGGGGGCCAGGGAACTGGCCAGAAGAAGCCGGGGAACGCCCAGGCTTGCCAACCGGATTTTGAAGCGTGTCCGGGATTTTGCGCAGGTGAAATACCAGGGGGTGATTACCCTGCAGGTGGCCCAGACGGCGCTGGATCTGATGGATGTGGACAAAATGGGGCTGGACCATGTGGACCGCAATCTGCTTGTCACCATGATTGAGAAATTTAAAGGGGGACCGGTGGGGCTGGATACGCTGGCGGCCGCAATCGGGGAGGATCCCGGAACCATAGAGGATGTGTATGAGCCTTACCTTTTGATGAACGGGCTGATCGACCGCACCCCCCGGGGCCGGGTCGCCACCGAACGCGCTTACCTCCATCTGGCGAAGAGCCTGCCCGAATAGTAGGAGGAGGGAATGTCTTTGGTTGCATTGCGGGAAATTCATGAAGATAATTATGAACGGTGTTTTCAATTAAAGGCGAGCGTTGAAAATGAAAATTTTGTGGATACGGTCATTTATTCTTTGGCTGAAGCATGGGTTTTTTATAAGGATACGATACCCTCAGTGGACAAAGGGACACACGGTTTTGCCCACTGAGGGTATCCTTTGCGATTTATGATGACGAGGAAATGATAGGATTTGTTTCCATGTATATAGGGGAAGAAAATTGTCAAATCACTAATTTTTTGATTGATGATGCTTTTCAGAAAAAAGGGTTGGGAACAAAAGCCGCAGCAATCTGCATTCGTTTTTTGCAAAAAGAATATAACGCAACAAGAGTTTCCGTTCCCGTAGAACGGAAGAATTTGATTGCGCAAAAGTTTTGGGGAAATCTGGGATTTCATTTTTCGGATTGTATAGAGAATGGATATATTTATATGCGACTAACATTATAACGTTCCCTCGCAAAATCGCGCACAAGGTACGATTTTGACTTCGCAGGATTATGGCTGAACTGTTACAATTGATTTCATGAGTCAATGAATTTAGTCTTGCAATTTTGGGGGAGGAAGATTATAATAAACAGTGTATACATGCAATGGAAATACAACGGATAAAGTGGCGGTAGGAGGATTTAGGCCATGGCAGTCAAGACGGATACGGAAGTGATTATCGGCGGCAGTGTATTGACATTGAGCGGTTATGAGAGCGAGGAATATTTACAGAAGGTTGCTTCCTATATTAACAATAAGCTGTCAGAATATGCCAAGGTGGAAGGATTCCGCAGACAGCCCATAGACAAGCAGCACATTCTGTTGGAGATTAACATAGCGGACGATTATTTCAAGGCAAAGGAGCGGATTGCGGCGCTGGAGGACGATGTGGCGGCAAAGGAGAAAGAACTCTATAATGTCACCCACGATTTGGTTGCCACGCAGATCAAGCTGGAGAATACGAATCAGGCGTTGAAGAATGCGCAGCAGGAGCTTCAGGACAATTCCCGTAAGATCGTGCGTCTGGAGACGGAAATGCGCAATACGAAGCGCAAGGAAAAGGAATAGGGAGAGGGGCTGTCAGTGGTGACAGTCTTTTTTCATGCCATAGGAAATTGCGACAGTGTAAACCGCTTAAATGGTCGCTGCCGGGAGATGGCTTTTATACGATGGAAAATTTCATTTTTGGTCGTACGAAAGACGGAAGGGTGATTTTATATGCAAAAAACAGAACTGCTTGCCCCGGCGGGGGACATGGCCTGTCTCAAAGCCGCCATTTTGGCAGGGGCGGATGCCGTTTATTTAGGGGGACAAAAGTTCGGCGCCAGGGCGTATGCCGGAAATTTTTCCGATGAAGAGCTTTTGGAAGCGTTTCGGCTGGCGCATTTTTTCGGGAAAAAGGTTTATCTGACCATCAATACGCTGACAAAAGGGAAGGAATTGGCAGAACTGGTTTCGTGGCTTGGCCCCCTTTATGAGGGCGGGGTGGACGGGGTGATCGTGCAGGATTTGGGCGTACTGGAGAACTGCCGGAAAGCGTTTCCGGATCTTGCCCTGCATGCCAGTACCCAGATGACCGTCACAGAACCCCAAACGGCGCTGTTTTTGAAAAAGCTGGGGGTCTGCCGGGTGGTTCCCGCCCGGGAGCTTTCCCTGCAGGAACTAAAAGAAATGAAACAGGAAACCGGAATGGAACTGGAGGTTTTCATACACGGTGCGCTTTGTTATGCCTATTCCGGTCAATGCCTGTTTTCCAGCCAGATCGGAAGAGCGTCGTG
>CARDPF010000177.1:2442-6783 GCA_948960675.1 uncultured Eisenbergiella sp. | reverse complement strand
GCGGTAAAAGAATAGAAAATATTTCTTGACAATACGTTGGGGCAAGGGTATAATCTTAAAGGTGTGGATAGAGTTTTGTCTTTTTTTGACAGGCTCCATGCGGCCGTTAGGAGTGTACTATGTTGGTGGATTTAACAGATGTTTTTACATCCGAGGGCATGGCTGTTGCAGGCGAGGCGTCTTGTGGTTTTACGGAATTGAAGTATGAGGGAATGTCCTATCCGGTGAAGGAGAGCGGTAAGGTTTTCTGGAGAGTGGCGAATGCTGCACCGGGGAAGGTATTGGCAGAGGTTTCGGTGAAGCTTACGGCGCTGCTTGTATGTGACAGGTGTCTGGGGGAAGTGGAGTATCCCTTTGATCTGCGGATTGTCCGGGAGGTATCCTCACCGGAGGAGGCCGGGGAGGAAGCAGAGGAGCAGGGAATGTTCATGGAAGGTTGTTCGCTGCATGTAGAGCACCTGATTGAGAATGAAATAATGACAAGCTGGCCTATGAAGGTGTTGTGCAGGTCGGACTGCAGGGGACTTTGTCCCGTTTGTGGAAAAGATTTGAACATGGGAGCATGCGGCTGTGATACGTTTGTTCCTGATCCGAGGATGGCGGCAATTATGGATGTCTTTAATGCAAATAAGGAGGTGTAACGATGTCTATCTGTCCTAAGAACAAATCTTCCAAGTCCAGAAGGGATAAAAGAAGGGCGAATTGGAAAATGAGCGCACCGACACTGGTGAAATGCAGCAAATGCGGCGCACTGATGGTGCCCCACAGGGTCTGCAAGGCTTGCGGTTCTTATAACAAGCGTGAGATCATTAAGGTGGAGGCGTAATCTTTTGTATGCAAAAGCAGGAGAAGGCTTTCGGGATTTATTCCCGGGGCCTTTTTTCTTATCGGGTATTTGGGAAAGGATAGGGGTATGCGGGGGGAGGCGGAAAGAAGAAAGAAAAATCTGCGCCGGTTTATAACGATCCGGTAACGCCCTGCAATCTTCTGCCACGATGGCGAAAAGGTGGCTGTCCCCTGCGGCCCTCTGGGCGTAAGTGTCCTGCAGGCGGGCAAAAAATACGCCAATTTTTTCCTATACAGTGAAGGTATCTTGCGGTATAATAGCAGTATCATCATGTACAGAGAGGAGAGGTAGAGGCATATGAGCGAAATGAAGCAAAAGTATCGGATCGATACGGCAGAAAACAAAAAATTTTTGGGGGAAATCCGGGAGAAATTGTTTGATTTCGGGCACAGGTTTCCGGCGCCGGGAGGAAGCGCGTACTATCTGGGGGATGACGGTACGCCTTGGACGGACTATAACAGGGAGGCTTATGTGACCTGCCGTATGGTACACGTATACAGCCTTGCGGGATTTTTGGGACATGAGGGAAGCGACGCGCTTGTGGACGCCGGTTTAAAGGGGCTGGCAGGGGAGATGCGCGATGCCAAAAACGGCGGCTGGTATGCGGGGCTTGCGCCGGACGGAACCAATCTGCCAAACAAGCAGTGTTACGCGCATGCATTTGTGATTCTGGCGGCATCTTCTGCGGTTTTGGCGGGCAGGCCCGGTGCCAAGGAACTGCTCAGGGAAGCGTTGGAGGTTTATGACCTCCGTTTCTGGAACGAGGAGGAAGGCCTTTCCTGCGACACCTGGAATACGGAGTTTACGGTGCTGGATGATTACCGCGGACTGAATGCGAATATGCACACCGTGGAAGCTTTTCTGGCGGCGGCGGACGTATTGCAGGATGAGAAATACCGCATAAGGGCGGGACGCATTATCGACCATGTGGCAGGCTGGGCGTCCGGCAACGAGTGGAGGATACCGGAGCATTTCACCAAAGACTGGAAAGCGGATCTGGAATGCAACAAGGAGAAGCCGGACGATCCCTTTAAGCCTTACGGCGCAACGCCCGGGCACGGTATCGAGTGGGCGCGGCTGATTGCGCAGTGGGCGTTGTCTACCTATCCGCAGGATCGGGAAAAAGCGGACAAGTATATCCGGATATCGGAGAATCTTTTCAACCGTGCAGTTTCCGACGGGTGGAACGCGGACGGCGCGCCGGGGATCGTATATACGACAGGATGGGACGGCAAGCCTGTGGTGCACGACAGGATGCATTGGACGCTGGCCGAAGGGATCAACACTGCTGCGGTGTTATACCGTGCGACGGGAAAAACGGAATATGCGGATTTGTATGCACGGTTTTTGGAGTATTTGGATGACAAGGTACTGGATCATGTGAACGGTTCCTGGATTCATCAGCTGGACCGCAACAATCAGCCGATGGATACGGTATGGCCGGGTAAGCCTGATTTGTACCATGCCGTACAGGCGACGCTGATTCCGTATTATGCGCCCGACCTATCCATCGCGCCTGCGGTCAAAGGGGGGAAAACCAATGCCTAAGCTGTTTGCGTCTAAGGATGGCTCCGTCAGTGTACGGGAAAGACGCAATATGGAGCGTGCGCGCAGGATTGCGGCACAGGGGATGGTTCTTTTGGAAAATAACGGCATTCTGCCCTTTTTGGATCACGCGCGAAAAATCGCCCTGTTTGGAAACGGGGCGAGGCACACGGTAAAAGGAGGCACCGGTTCAGGGGATGTGAACAGCCGTTTTGTGGTAAACGTTGAACAGGGGCTTTTGGAAGCCGGTTTTGTGGTTACGACAAAAGACTGGCTGGACCGTTACGATAAAGCCGTGGAGGAAGCAAAAAACACTTATGATGCCAGGTTGCGGGCCGCCGTGGAAAAAGAGGGCAAAAAAGCCGCCATGCGTATTTTTACCGATCCTTTCACGGCTCCCCCGGTAGTGGCGGTGACACAGGGGGATGTGGATGCTTCGGACACGGACACGGCCATTTATGTGTTGGCGAGAAATTCCGGGGAGGGAAGGGACAGAAACCCTGGCGCAGGGGATTTTTTGCTGTGTGAGCAGGAAAAAGCCGCGATTTTGTTTTTGACCGGTCATTATGCGCATGTGGTGGTGGTACTTAACGTGGGAGGTGTGGTTGATACTTCCTTCCTGCGCAGCACCAAGGGGATTGATGCGGTTCTTTTAATGAGTCAGGCGGGTAACGTTTCGGGATATGCCCTGGCGGACGTGCTTTTGGGAAAGGAAAATCCCAGCGGACATTTGGCAAGTACGTGGGCGGAGGCATACGGGGATTACCCTTCCGCCCTGACGTTTGGCCACATGAATAAAAATCTGGATGACGAATACTATACGGAAGGCATTTATGTCGGTTACCGCTATTTTGATACGTTTAACGTGGCGCCGGCCTATCCGTTCGGGTATGGACTGTCCTATACCACGTTTGCCATTCAGGCAGGGAAGGTTTGCGTAGACGAAAAGAGGGTGGCCGTGGAGGTGACGGTGCAAAATACCGGGACAAAGTTTTCCGGAAGGGAAGTGGTGCAGGTTTATTATTCCGCTCCCAACGGAAGGCTGGAAAAGCCCTATCAGGAATTGTGCGCTTACGCCAAGACAAAAAAACTGGGGCCGGGAGAGTCCCAGACCCTGACATTATCCTATCCGGTGGCGGATATGGCTTCCTATGACGAGTCGCAGGCCGCATATGTGCTGGAAGCAGGGACTTACTATGTGCGGGTGGGGTCAGATTCCAGAAGTACCCACGTGGTGGCGGCCCTGGAACTGGACCGGGAAGCGGTGACGCAAAGGCTGCGCAATTGTCTTGTGCCGGATGATGGGCCGGAGGTTCTTTTAGCCAAAGGGATTGTGCCTTACGGCTATGCGGGTGAAAAGGCGGAAATGGAAGCTGCCGAACGGTTTTTGCTTTGCAGCGACAAGATTCCATGCAGCCGGGTGCAGTACAGTACCGCAAATGAGGAAATCAAAACGTCCAAATCCCAAAAACTGACCATGGACGATGTGCGGGAGGGAAGGGCTTTACTGGAGGATTTGACCGCCCAGCTTACGGTGGAAGAAATGGCCTGTCTTTGCGTGGGAACGGCCAGGGGCGGTTTCGGGGGAGATTCGGTGATCGGAGCCGCGTCCACGCTCTGCCCCGGTGCGGCGGGGGACACAACCCCCCGCATGACGCAGGGGCGCAATATCCGCAATATCGTGTTGGCGGACGGCCCGGCAGGGCTGCGGCTTTCCCGGCATTTTATGGCGGACAGGGACGGAAATGTGATCCCCGGTACGGATGAGGCGGGAATACCGGGCATGGAACTGCTGGGTATGCCAAAGCCAGAGATCCCAAAAGATGCCACGGATTATTACCAGTATTGTACGGCTATTCCCATCGCAACCCTTCTGGCGCAGACCTGGGATGTGGAGGCGTTGGAGGAAGCAGATCGGAAGAGCGTCGTGTAGGGAAAGAGTGTAGATC
>CARDPF010000177.1:0-2432 GCA_948960675.1 uncultured Eisenbergiella sp. | reverse complement strand
ACTCTTTCCCTACACGACGCTCTTCCGATCTGTTGGAGGAAGCAGGGGACATTGTGGGGGAGGAGATGCTGGAGTTTGGCGTGACGTTGTGGCTTGCCCCGGGTATGAATATCCACCGCAATCCCCTTTGCGGCCGGAACTTTGAATATTATTCGGAAGATCCGCTGGTGGCTGGGCTGTGTGCGGCGGCCGATACCAGGGGTGTGCAAAAGCATGCCGGCGTGGGAACCACGATCAAGCATTTTGCTTTCAACAACCAGGAAGATAACCGGATGCACACCAATGCCCACATCGGGGAGCGGGCCATACGGGAGATTTACTTAAAGGGCTTTGAAATTGCGGTAAAACAGTCCCAGCCCCTGTCCATCATGACATCTTACAATTTAATTAACGGTGTGCATACGGCAAACAGCTTCGACCTTATTACGGCGATTGCCCGGGACGAATGGGGATTTGCGGGGATTGTGATGACGGACTGGGGAACCACCGGCGGCATGGAGATGGAGCCGGATAAGACGTTTCGGTACGGATGTTCCAGTGCGGCAGGCTGTATTAAGGCCGGAAATGACCTGATTATGCCGGGGCGCATAGAGGATGTGGAGGAGATTGTTGCTTCCGTGGAGGCAAAGACTCCCATCACCCTTGGGGATTTGCAGGCGTGTGCCAAGCGGATTTTGCGTATCATTGCGCAAAGCAGGGCTTATGCCTGATAAGGACCAAGGGAATGTTGTCACTTCAAAAAAATGGAAGCATATTTTTAGGCGATGGGGAAATGCTGTATATGTCTGAAAGGGGGCTGAAAAAATGAGCAAAACTTTGGACTATATTGCGCTGATCATCGTCTTTGTGGGCGCCCTCAACTGGGGGCTGATCGGATTGTTCCGTTTGGATTTGGTCCGTTTCATTTTTGGCGATATGAGTTGGATCAGCCGTATCGTTTATGTACTGGTCGGAATCTGTGGACTGTATCTGCTGACGTTTCTGGGAAGGGTCGGCAGCAGGGATTAAGGAACGGATCACGGCAAAAAGCAGGGCGCTGTACATGCAGCGTCCTGCTTTGTACTTAATGGGAATTGTTGCACATTTTTTTACTTTTGGACATGGGTGGTATAGCCGTTGGCGGCCAGTACGCTGACAGCCTTGAAAATGGTATTGTCATCGTAAAATTCGATGTGAAGCACGCCTTCCTCGTATTCCCGGTTATGGGTAATGCCGATATTTTTGATGCTGATGGCATTTTGGGCCAGCAATGTGGCGACATTTGCCACTGCCCCGGCCCGGTCGGATATTTCCACGCGGATCACAGGTGATTTTTTGATCGGGCCGCTTGCCGTATCCAAAAAGGACTCCCGGTACATTCTTGCCTGGTCAAAGAAAGTATAAAGTCCGTCCGGATTGCGGGCATCCAAAAGCGCTTTGGTTTTGGAAAGCAGATCAATGTAATCCCCCAAAAGGGAGGAAATGTTGGCTGAATTGGTCAGACATATTTGCTGCCACATGACGGGGGAAGAGGAGGCGATTCTGGTTATATCTTTGAAGCCGCCTGCGGCAATGGCCTTCATCAGACCGTCCGTATCGTGGCCGTGTACCAGGTTGACCAAGGAGGAGGCGATGAGGTGGGGCAGGTGGCTGATGGCTGCGGTAACATAATCGTGCTTTTCTTCCCCCAAAAGAAGCGGAATGGCGCCCGTAGAAAGGACCAGACTGCGGAAGGCCTCCACTTTCTCTCCGGGAACCCTGTCGGCAGGAGCCAGAATATAAAACGCATTTTCCAAAAGGGACGCCTTGGAGTTGGCAAAGCCGATGCGCTCGCTTCCCGCCATGGGATGGCCGCCGATAAAACAGTCCGTGAGACCAAGCCGCCGTATTTGTGCAAAAATAGGGGATTTGACGCTGCCGACATCGGTGAGGATGCAGTCCTTTTTCTTATAGGGAAGAATTTTTTCCAGATTGTTGTCATTACAGGAAACCGGCGCGCATAAAAAAATGTAATCGCAGTCTGCATAATCGCTGCAGGGACTTTCATAAACCGCGTCCGCAACATGCTGGGAATGGGCAAGGCGTAAGGTTTCCGGGTTGGGATCACAGGCGATAATACGGATATCGGTTCTGTTTTGTTTGAAAGCGCGGGCGATGGAACCACCGATCAGTCCAAGCCCGATAAAACCGCAGGTAATCATATTTCCTCCCATTCCGCCGCCGGGCGGCTTCTCAATCACTAAACCGGTGCGCAGCTTGCGCATGCAGGCATGCCCATATGCACGGCTGCCGTCCGGGGCTTTCATGAAAAAATGCATACTTCATTACCGCTTTAGCATAGCATTCCCTGATGATAAAGTCAATGTGCCCGGCAACTGCGGAAATCCATTTTGCATAAGGGGAGAGGCAGGGACGGCTTCCCGGCAGCCTGTAGTGGCGCATGGCCATTACAG
>CARDPF010000176.1 GCA_948960675.1 uncultured Eisenbergiella sp. | reverse complement strand
CGTCCCCAGCCTGCAGGCACGCCGTCCGAGCCCATGGCTAAACTTAATGACATTGGTTCAGCCTATGGCTGAACTGTAACGTCTTCCAAAAGGTCGGCATGCACCGGAAGGGTCAGGATACAGGTCGTCCCTTCCCCTTTCTTGCTGATAATATCCAGTCCATATTTTTCACCGAAAAAATACCGGATTCTTTGGTTGACATTATACAATCCATAACCGGACGAACCGGATTCCCCGTTTTCCCCCCGCTTGATCCTGCGGTTGAGACATCCCACCTCCTCCTCGTCCATGCCGACCCCATTATCCGCCACATACACAAAGGCAGTTTCCTCCACGGTTTCTGCGCTGATCGTGATTTTTCCCTCCCTGTCCTCCTCGGACAATATACCGTGCAAAATGGCATTTTCCACCGCAGGCTGCAGGGTCAGTACAATCATGGGCAATTCCATCATCTCTTTGGGAATATCAATATAGAGGTGGATTTTGTCCTCAAACCTAAACTTTTGAATATTAAAATAGGACATAATATGGCAGACTTCCTGCTGCAGAGTGGAAACCTGTCTGCCTGCGTTTAAGCCCATGCGGAAATAGTCCGACATGTTTTTCACGATAAAGCTGATTTTAGGCGCACCTGTTTTGATGGCCAGCCAATTGATGCTGTCCAATGTATTATACAAAAAATGCGGGTTAATCTGCCCCTGCAAAAGGCTTAGCTGTGCAAACCTCTGTTTTTTTTCCGCCTCCCGCACCTCTTCCATGGCCCGGTTGATCCTCTTTTGCATTTCACGGAAAGACTGCTCCAGTATATCAATTTCATCCCATCCCTTCTTTCTAACCTCCCGGTCATTGCCTGTGGGGTACATCCGGTTCATCTCCACAGACAGCCTGCGCAGGTGGCGGGTCAGATACCAGGAGGCGGCGTAGGAAGCCAATAACACCAGCAAAAAAATCGGCAGAAGGATAAAAAACATTCCTTTCACCGAATCCTCCGCATTGCGTTCAATCGTGGATGTGGGAAAGGCGGAAACGGCAAAAAACGGCCCGCCCCCCGCGCACCCATATAAGACAAAATATTTTTCCCCCCCATAATTTAATATGAAATCACCCTTTTGTGCCTTACTGTCGGCGATGCGGCCAAAAATCTCCTTTTTCCATGCATCGCCCACAGCGTCTTTGTCTGCCGTGCCGATAAAGGAATCCCCCTCCCCGTAAAGCCGCAGCCTGCCCAGCCACTCCTGATACACCCGCTCCCGCACGCCAAACAACAGATACAGGTTTTCCCCCTCCGTATGGACCCGCATGCCATACAGCGGCATCCCTTTGAGTCCGTCATGGTTCCAAAGCCAAAAGCTGCTTCTGCCCAAAACCCGGTCCCCAAACTGCATATCGTCATAATAGAACCGGTCCCGGTTGTTCATCATCCGGTGGGGCACCTCAAACACCACGGCAATATCGTAGAGATCATCCACATTTTCCAGATCCGCACAGAGACGGTCCAGCTTGAGGTAATCCCCATAAATCTCCCCCGCGCTTTTGTGGTACAATCCGCTGACCCCGCTGCGGAACGTCCCGTTCATGGACAGGCTCGCACACTGCGTCTCGATCCTGCGAAACGCCGACTCCATCTCCCCCACCACTTCCTGCAGATTCCTTCTGGAGTTTTCAAAAAGCTGCTCCCTGATGCTGGTAAAGGTATTGTAGTAAATATATGCCCCAAACATCCCGGTAGCCGCCGCCGTGATCAACAGATTCAGCGTATAAACCTGATAGATCAGCCGGCTCCCCCTAAGATGCCTACTCATTTTTCCGATTTTTACGGTAACTGCATGTCTGATATTCCTTGGGCGACATGCCCTGATATTTCTTAAATACCTTGCTAAAATAGTTCTCATTGCTATACCCTACGCTAACGGCAATTTTGGCCAGCTTGTGCCGTCCCTCCTCCAGCAAATATTTACTTTTCTCAATACGGTACATGTTCAGGTAATCATTAATGGTCTTTTGTGTGACCTTTTTATATACCATGCAAAGGTAGGCATCCGTATAACAGAGTTCTTCAGCGATATCGCCAATCTTTAGCTGTGTGTCGCTATAATTTGCCGCAATATAACGCTGGATGCACTCCACAATGTGCCGGTCCTTTTCCGTGATACCCGCCTTTTGCGGCAAAACCGGAATGTCACAGGTGAGCCGGACTTTCCTATACTCCTGCGGATCGTCCTTTAGACCGGCCAGTTCCCGTTTCAGACATCCTACCTTCACCGTCGCCTTCTCAAAGCATTCCTCATAGATCCTGTCCCCAAGGCGCACCGCCGCCTGATACAAAACGTCGTCCGGCGATTCTTTTATAATCCCGCAGATATTCAAAATCCTTTCCCGGCTGGCCGCAAAGCTATACACGAAGGGGAAATCCCCCAGCGTATCCTGTATCAGCCTGCCCAAAGGGGAGGCATCCAGGGACGCATATTCCGGATTTTCAAATGCCCAATAGGATTCCGCATTCAAAATTTCCACCTGCAGTCTTTCCACCGCGATAATTCCATACCAGAGCCCTTCTTGCGGAAACTGCAGTTCCCTGCAAATGCGTGCGAATTCCCTGGGCGCAAAGCGCTTTTGCTCCAGCAGAAAATCCCGGAAAAAGCGCCCCCTGAGCAGTTCCGTATTTTTTCTTGCAAAGCTGTTGGTATTTTCGATGGCTTTTCCCAACGCCATCCTCAATTCGTCCGGCGAAACGGGCTTTAAAATATAATCCACGGCATCCACCTGCAGGGCCTTTTTCATGAAGCCCAAATCCGAATATGCCGTCAGGAAAATAATCGCGGCCTGCCTGTCCGTTGCGTAAATTTTTTCGGCAAGTTCGATTCCGCTTCCGCCCGGCATGCGGATATCCGTCACAATAATTTCCGGGCGCTCCTTTTCAAAAATCTCTACCGCCTGCTTCCCGTTTTCGGCCACGAGTATTTTCTCAAAGGCAAACCCAAACCCCCGGATGCATTCCGTCAGGGCGACTCTGGTATTCTTTTCATCCTCCACAATTAAAATATGCAAAGTCCCCTCCTTTCCAAAAAACGCGGAAAACAGAGCCGTATGCACAGCTCCGTTTTCCCTGAAAATTTTTATCGGTTTTGATACCAATCGTTATACGCCTGCGTCAGGCGATCCCCGCCTTTCTCCTTCCATTCCGCCACGTATTGGTCGAAGTTTTCCAGTTCCTTTTCGTCGATAATCATTTTGATGATCTTTTCCTTGGTCCATTCGTTTAAGCTTTGCTTAAGGCCTTCGATTTCACTGTCCATGGCCGGCGCATAGTTGAGTATGGGATCATAGCTGTACGCCCCGCATTTTGCGTTTATATCGTCCCAAAGCTGCCCCATCTCTTTCTCCTTGTGGGCGCGTGCGGAAAACAAAGCCGTATATTTTTCCGTCACGTTCGTGGGATAGAACCAACGCCCTTTGTTAAATTTGTCAAACTCCGGCAGGATGGGCATATACTTCCCGTCCTCCATCTTAAAGCTCACGCCTTCCTCTCCCACAATCAGCTTCTCATAATTTTCTTCCGCCAAAAAATCGTTGCAGTACTTCACCACCTCTTCCACCTTCGAGGAAGACTTGGGCACGATCAGGAAGCTTTTCAATCCGCTCCTGTTGGCGATGGCGCGTTTTTGGTCCTCCCCTGCAAAAGGCTCCAGAAATACCAGTTCGGCATCCGGACAGGTTTCCGTCAGGGAGCGCAATGTCGCAGACTCCCAGGGCGTCATCCGGCAGGCCCCCGCCTGGCCGGCTGCCACCTTTGCCGCCATGGTCTCGTTTTTGTTGGAGGGATAATCCGCGTCCAGCAGCCCTTCCCGGTACAGCCTGTTTAGGTAAGTAACAAATTCCTTTGCGCCCTCCTGTTCCATGCATGCCACCAGTTCACCGTCTTTTTCCACAAAACCGTCGACGGTATCCGACAGCCCGAATGCCTGTGACAGCCCGTTAAATTTGACCGCGCTCTCCATGGTCAGGGGAATCACGTTTTCTTTCCCTATATTTCCCGGATCCTCCTCCTTAAACCGTTTTAAAACCCGGTAAAAGTCCTCCGGTGTCTGGGGCATTTCCTCCCCCAAGGCGTCGAGCCAGTCTTTGCGGATGGCAAATCCCCACTCCACATCGTTGGTATTCGTCTCCGGTATCGCATAAATTTTTCCGTCAAACGTAACTGTAGCCCACTCTTCCGGCGTAAACGCGTTTTTCAAATCCGGGTATTTGTCGATGTATTCATCCAGCGCATAAATCACATCATTCTGCACATAGTTGACCAACAGGTTCCTGTTTGTCAGCTTGATCATATCATAATCCTGACCGGAACTCAAAACCAGATTTACTTTGTCGTCCTCGTTGCCCATCTCCGGAATGATATTTACATGGAGCAGTTCCCGTATCAATTCCCTTGTGTAGTCTGTCTCAGGATCAAAACTGTCCGAATTATGCAAAAACTTAAGACTGACCTCCCCTGCAGCGCTTCCTTGCGTGTCTTTCTGGGGCTCCTGGGTCTCCCCGGCATCCGCTGTTTTTTCTGCAGTTTTGTCGCTTTCCGTATTCGCTGCATTTTCTGCCGGTGCTTGCGACTGGCATCCGGTGAGGGCCAGCGCAAGCCCTAATACTGCCGCAAATAACGTCCTCTTTTTCATAGCCATACCTTCCTTTCCCTTTTGTTTTCCTGTTTCTGCTCTTTTATCTACACCCCTGACTCCCTGCCGCCGCACCTGTTTTTACAGTCATCCTTTCACCGCCCCCACTGTGGTTCCCTTCGCAAAGAACTTCTGCAGGGCAGGATAAAGAAGCAGCATAGGGGTCATGGCACAGACCACGGTTGCATTGATAATGCTTTGGGGCGCCAGATTGGTCGCCTCGCTTGCCAGCCCGTAATCCCCTGCGGGACTCTGTGCCTCAAAAATGACTGCCTGCAAATATTGCTGTATCGGCATCAATTCCCGCTTTGTAATATACATTTTGGCGTCGAAATAACTGTTCCAGTAACTCACCACAAAAAACATAAACACGGTAGCCAACACCGGTTTTGCCATCGGGAGCACAATCGACCATAAAATCCGCAGCTGTCCCGCCCCGTCCATCTTGGCCGACTCCTCCAGCGCTTCCGGCAGCGTCTCCATATAGTTTTTTACAATTAGAAGATTATACACATTGACCAGCTGCGGCAGGATCAGCGACCAGACCGAGTTAATCATTTTCATTCTCATAATGAGCAGATAGGATGGAATGATCCCCCCGCTGAACATCATCGTAAAAATGAAAACCAGCAGCAGGGTCTTCCTGCCCGGGATATTCTTTTTGGAAAGGGGATAGGCCACCAGCACACTGCAGGTCACCGCCAAAAAGCTGCCGACAAACGTCACGAAAAGCGATACCAGAAGGGAGTTGAAAAACTGCCCGGACTGCATCACATAGCGGTAGGCATCCGCCTGAAATCCCACCGGCCAAAACCGTACCTTCCCGCTCACCACCGGAGTCTGTGTGCTTACCGATACCGCTATGAGGTTTAAAACCGGAAAAATAATGACCGCTGCCAGCAAAGCCAATACCGTATAACAAACCGCCAGAAATATCTTGTCTCCCCTGCCTTTGATTCCCTTCATTTTTTACCCCGTTTCTGCGCTTTTTATGTTGCCCTTAGGTATTTACCAAATGCTCCTATCCAAAAACTTCCTGCACAGGGCATTGGATACGGTCAAAAACAAAAAGCCCACCAGTCCGTTAAACAGCCCTACTGCAGAGGCATAACCATACTGCATATTATTTACGCCGATGCGGTATACATAAGTATTGATCACATCACCCACATCATATACGGCCGGATTGTACATAATCAAAACCTGTTCAAAAGAATTTCCCAAAATGTTGGAAAGCGACATCAATGTCATTAACACGATTGTGGGAGTCAGGTTGGGTACCGTAATGCGAAACATCTGCTGCAGCCGGGACGCCCCGTCCACCCTGGCCGCCTCATATATTTCCTGGTCAATGGCCCCGATCGCCCCCAGATAAACGATGCTTCCCCAGCCGACCTCTTTCCACATCGCGGAAAAAGCCAATACATGGATAAAATATTTAGAGTCATACAAAAACCGGACCGGAGTGCCGCCAAGGGATTTGATCATCTCGTTGACCAGCCCCCCGTTCACCGAGAGCATGTTCACAAAAATCCCGCCAACGATAACCCAGGAAAGAAAGTGGGGCAGGTATACCACCGTCTGTATACATCCCCCAAACCGCTTTCCCACCTCGTTGATGAGAAGGGCGAGAACGATCGGCAGCGGAATGTAGTAGCACATTTTGTACAGGTTGATCGTAAATGTGTTTCCAAGCGCACGGAGGAAGTCGTGGTCGGCAAACATTCTTGCAAAATTCCCAAAACCCACAAACCGGCTGCCGAAAATCCCGTCAAAAATGTTGAAATCCTCAAAGGCAATCAGAATGCCGTTCATCGGAATGTATTTGAAAATAAACAGGATGATCAACACCGGAACCATCATCAGGTACAATTCCAGATATCCTTCCCTCTTCATCTGTCCCCATGTCATCCTCTTCTTTTTTCCCACCCTCCGACATCTCCTTTCCTTTCCGGATATCTTTATTCTACAAAATCCCCCTTTTTTGTACCATGTCCTAAATTATAATAACGGGTAAAATTTTAACGAGTTTGGACCAAAAAAACAACGCCCGGGCACTGTTACCCGGGCGTCATACAGTATTGTCTTATGGTTTTTCACAATCCCCCGCACATTTCCCCGTCCCGGAGTACCATGAT
>CARDPF010000175.1 GCA_948960675.1 uncultured Eisenbergiella sp. | reverse complement strand
AAAATTTGCTAAGGGGATAAAGGAGATTATGGACAATGTGATAGAATATCTGCGTAACGCCGCCTCCCGGTATCCTGACAGAATTGCGCTGGCGGATGAGAAGGAAAAGATATCTTACCGGGAATTGTGGGAGCTGTCCCTTAAGGTCGGCGGCTTTGTGGCGCAGCAGGAAAGTAAAGACGGGCCGGTCGGCGTGTGGGCAACGCGTGATATTTATACGCCGGTTTTGTTTTTTGGCATTTTGTGCAGCGGAAATTATTATGTTCCCCTGGATCCGGGACAGCCGGAAGAAAAACTGGAAAAGATCGTGAAAGACTGCGGAATGCGGATCCTGCTTGCAAAAGACAGGGGGAGTGTAAACGCTGGGCTTGCCGGTATCTGCCATGACCTGACGGAAACGGGGCAAAAAGGGACGGAAACGGCCGGTTGGGATGCAGGCAGTCGGGAGGGTGGGGCTTGGGAAAGGCCGATGTATATGGTATACACATCCGGTTCCACAGGGATCCCCAAAGGAGTGTTGAAAACCCATGGGGCCATGGTGGATTTTGTGGAGGCTTTCGTAAAGACGTTTTCTTTTGGGGGGCATGAGGTCATAGGGAATCAAACGCCGTTTTTCTTTGACGCGTCAGCGAAAGATTTGTATTTGTCCCTTCGGATTGGGGCGACTTTGGAAATTCTGCCCACGCCCCTGTTTTCTTTTCCGGTACGGCTGATCGCTTATATGAATGAACGGAAAGTCTCGGTAATTTCCTGGGTGCCGTCTGCGCTGGGCATCGTGACGCAAATGCGCACTTTTACGGAAGTGAAGCCATCGACCCTTAAAGCCGTCTTTTTTGTCGGGGAGGTTTTTGCGGTCAAACAGCTGAACCGGTGGCGGGAAGCTTTGCCGGATGTAAAATATGTAAATTTGTACGGTTCTTCCGAAATTGCCGGAGTGGCCTGCTTTTATGAAATCGACCGGGAGGAGGTTTTGGGGGAACAGGACATGATTCCCATCGGGAAGCCTTTTTCCAACTGCTATGTTGCCCTTTTGGCGGATGGCAAACCGGTCAGGGAGAAAAATGTCTGCGGGGAAATCTACATAGCGTCCAAGGCTTTGGCACGGGAATATTTTAGGGATCCGCAAAAAACGGCGCATTCTTTTCCGGTATTGGATCTGGACGGAAACGGTGGGAAACGCTATTTAAGGACAGGCGACATGGCGCATTATGACGCGCGGGGAAACCTTGTTTTTGAGACGAGACGGGATTTTCAAATCAAACATATGGGGCACAGGATTGAACTGGGGGAAATCGAAGCGGCAGCCTTGTCCCTGTGGCAGGTCGAAAAGTGTGGCTGTGCGTACGACGGTGAGAAGGACAGAATTTGGCTGTTTTGCGAATTGGCAGCGGGTGTGCAGGCATGCGCAAGGGAAATACAGAGCCTGCTGAAGGCCAAAGTATCGTCCTACATGCTGCCGGGCAGGGTGGTGGTACTGGATTCCATACCCCTAAATGCCAACGGAAAGACGGACAGGCAAAAGCTGAAAAATATGATTACGTGAGAGGAAAAGGAACATGGAAGAACTGATCGAAATATTGACGGACATTAATCCGGATGTGGATTATGGGAAGGAACAGGCGCTGATCGACGGTAAGATATTGGATTCATTCAGTATTATCACGCTGATCGGCGAAATTTCGGATCATTTTGATATTGAGATTGGCCCCAAATATTTGGTGCCGGAGAATTTTAACAGCGTGCAGGCCATGTGGGATATGATAGGCAAAATACAGGACGAGAGCTAAGGTTGGGAATATGTCAATCACATCGGTAGTTTTTCTGGCTTTTCTGGCAGTGGTGGTCATCGCTTACTGGGCGGTTCCGAATAAAAAGTATCAGTGGTGCATTTTACTGGCGGCCAGCTGCATATTTTATCTGTCAACGGGAAGTAGGAATATGATTTTTGTGTTGACGACGGCTGTTTCAGCCTATCTGGCAGCCCGGTGGATGCAAAGGCTGTCGGACACACAAAATACATATTTAAAAGAACATAAAGCGGAACTGACGCGCGAAGATAAAAAGCGGATAAAGCGGCGGGGGCTGGTACAAAGAAGATGGGTCATGGCCGGGACGATGCTGCTGAACTTCGGAATTTTATGCTATTTTAAATACTTAAACTTTGTCTTGGGGCAGGTAGGGATATTGGCTGGTTTCCTTTCGGGAAGGCGGTCTTTTTGGAGTCCGGTGGATTTGCTGGTTCCTCTTGGAATTTCTTTTTACACCTTCCAGACAATGGGGTATCTGGCGGACGTCTATTGGGAGAAAGTCAAACCGGAGAAAAATTTCGGAAAGATGCTTCTTTTTGTGTCCTTTTTTCCCCAGATGACGCAGGGCCCCATCAGCAATTACAGCCAGTTGTCCGGTGCATTGTTCGCGGAACATGCATTTTCCTATCAGGATTATTCTTACGGATGCCAGCGTATGATATGGGGATTTTTTAAGAAGCTGGTGGTAGCGGATTTGTTGTCCCCTTATGTAACGGAAATATTTGCCTCCTATGGAAAGTATCCTGGTATCACCGTTTTGGTGGGGGCGTTTTTGTACAGTGCACAGATCTATGCGGATTTTTCCGGATATATGGATATCATGTGCGGGTTTACGGAGACGCTGGGCATCCGTCTGGCCGAAAACTTTGAAAGGCCTTATTTTTCCAAATCCATTGCGGAATATTGGAGAAGATGGCATATTACCCTGGGCGCCTGGTTCAAAACCTACATCTATTATCCCATCGCCGTTTCCGGGTGGAACCGGAATCTGGCCAAGCGGGTGCAGAAAAAATTCGGCGCAGCGGCCGGGAAGTCCATGCCGGCGACGGTTGCGCTGGTAGCCGTATGGCTGGTAACGGGATTGTGGCATGGGGCCAGCTGGGGGTATATTGCGTGGGGCGGGGTTAACGGTCTGTTTATTATCTTTTCCCTTTGGATGGAGCCGGTTTATGGGAAGGGAAAGCAGAAACTGGGAATCCGGGAAGAAGGGCTGGGATGGAGGGCTGGGATGGAGGGTTTTTCAGACAGTCAGGACGTTTCTTCTGGTTACGTTTATCAAAGTTTTGCCGGAAGTGGGGACGCTGGGGGACGGGATCGGATTCTGGAGACGGATTTTTGAAAACCATACAATACCGTCTTCTTTTACAGGCCTGATTCCCGGGTACAAAGGCGCAAGCGATCTGCTTACGGTGGCCGTGATTTTGTTTGGGATTGTCCTCATGCTGTGTGTGAGCCTGCTGCAAACAAAATATAAGGTGCGGGACTGGATGCAAAGGCAGGCAAGATGGGTCAGGTGGGGAACGTATCTGCTATTGGTTTTTCTCATTTTGGTATTTGGGACGGGTTCGGCAAAGGGGAGTTTTATGTATGCACAGTTTTAGGAGAGCATGGAAAAACACGGTTTTGTTTCTGGGGCTGGTTCTGGCAGTCTCATTACCGCTGCCCGCTTTTTATTATGAGTACAGTATGAAGAACTGGACGCGGACTACGGACATAGTGGAAAAAAATTTTTATGCGGGCAGTCTGGATACGGTTTTTTGTGGGGCATCCCACGGATACCGGGCCTTTATACCGACGGATTATGATGCAAAAATGGGAACGGTTTCCTACAATTTGTGCGGGGTATTGCAGCCGATGAGCGGGCGGGTAGCCCTTCTGGAGGAGGAATTGGCAAGGAATCCGGTTCGTACCGTGGTCATTGAACTGAGCTTCAATGCGCTTTCCCGGGATCCCGGTACGGAAGGGGCGGAGGGGAAGATTGATGTGATACGGCATTTGGTCAGCCGGAGGGATAAAGCAGGCTATGCCCTGCAAAATTTGAGGGCAGATGAGTGGAAAATTGCGTATTATATGGCCGTCCATAACGGGTTTTCCATTGCAGAGGAGTTATTGGCCGGAAAGGCGGAGGAGAACTTTGCACAGTCCGTTTCCCGCAAGGGTTATCTGGGGGCACAGGCAAATGATCTTGGCCTTACGCCCGCAGAGTATGAAAAGCAGTTTCGCACGGTCTCCATTGAGGAAAAAGTGGCAGAGGAAAATCTGCATGATCTGGACAGAATATTTGGATTATGCAGGGAGAAAAATATAGACGTGTTTATGGTGACGGTTCCGCTGTCGTACCGCATGGTAAATTCCATCGAAAATTTGGATGTGCTCAGAGGCCGGTATGAAAAGCTGGCAAAAGAGCAAAATTGTGAATTCTGGGATTTCAATTTGTGGAAGGGCAGGGAAACGCTTTTTAGGGACCGGGAAGATTTTTATGATGATTTACATCTTGCACAGTCCGGCGCCGAAAAGTTTACGGCGGTTTTTGCACAGGTGATGCAAATGAAGGAATGCGGGGAGGATCCCGGCACTTTATTTTATGATTCCTACCGTGAAATGACGGGGACCGATGAATGGAAGAACGTATGGATAAAAGATTGAAAATTGTATTTGTGTTGCCGGACATGGCGGGCGGCGGTACGGAGCGGGTGGTTTCCCTGTTGGCCAACACCTATGTGGACAGGGGCCATGAGGTCGCAATTTTGTCTTTTGCGGGGTCGCAGCAGGCCTATGCCCTGGATGAAAGGATTGAGACGCTCAGCGCGGGAGGCCCCTCCGGCGGAAGCCTTGGCGTACGCCTGCGGCGTCTTTTGTTTATGCGGGATTACTTCCGGAGAAACCGGGACTGCATAATTTTTTCCTTCAGCACCATCGGAACCGGGTTTATCGTTCTATCTACCCTGTTTCATAAGCGCAGGATGCTGGTGTCGGAGCGGTCGAATCCGGGCGCGTATGACAAAAAGCGGTACCGGGACTTTTTTTACGGCTTCGCGGATTGTCTGGTATGCCAGACCGAGGAGGCCATCCGCTGTTTTCCCAAACATTTGCAGAAAAAAGCCCGGGTGATCGGAAACCCGGTGGACGCAGCCCTGCCGCCCAGGTTTATGGGGACGCGGTCGAAGCGGATCGTGACGGCGGGACGTCTGGAGGCGGTGAAGAACCACAAAATGCTGATCGAGGCGTTTGCGCTGTTTGCGCGGGATTTCCCGGATTATACGCTGGAATTGTACGGGAGCGGCAGTCTGGAAGGGACGCTTTATAAGCTGGCAGCGCAAAAAGGATTGGAAAACCGGGTGATTTTTCATGGGTTTTGCAGCGATGTGAAGGAACGTATCCGCGACTGTTCCATGTTTGTGCTTTCTTCCGATTATGAGGGGATTTCCAACGCCATGCTGGAAGCGTTGGCCATGGGGATTCCGGTGATCGCCACGGATTGTCCGGTGGGGGGCTGCAGGACGTATATACAGGACGGGGACAACGGGCTGCTTGTACCGGTGGGGGATGCCGTAAAAATGGCGGAGGCCATGAGACGGCTGGCATCCGATCCCGAACTGGCACAGCGCCTGTCTGTACAGGCAGAAAAAGTCAGGGAGGCGTATTCCATGGACAAAATCGCGGACCAGATGCTGGAGGCGGCGGGTGTAGCCGGATAAACGGTAAGGACGCAGCGTGCCTGTCCAAACGGGCAGAAGGAGGGGGTCATGCGGATATTGGTGATCAATCCGATTTTGTATACATCGGAAACCAGGCGGATTCGGCGGGAAGCATCCATCCAGGATACGATGATTTATGATTTTTGTCTGGCTTTTGGAAAATTGGGACATGAAGTGACCCTGCTGGGAGGGGAGCCTTTTCGGCCCCGGGAAGAAGAGGACTATCCGTTTCCGGTGCTGTGGGGAAAATGCGTGGGACAGGGATTGTTTATGCCCCACTGTCTCCCGTTTATGCCCGCAACCTACGCCCTTGTAAAAAACGGAAAGTATGACCTGGTGATTTCCAGCGAGGTTTTTTCCCTCAATTCCCTGCTGGCCTATTGGGCGGCGCCCCAAAAGACGGTAATCTGGCACGAACTGGCCAAACACAACGCAATCCTGCACCGGATTCCGTCAAAGCTGTGGTATAACGTGGTTGCCCGTTTCCTGATGCGGCGGGCAAAGGTGGTGGCGCGCTCCGTGCAGGCCCGGGCGTTTATCGGCCGGTACTGCAAAAATACCCAGCACACAGTGATCGGCCACGGGGTAAATCTGGATAAATTTCAGGCTGTTGTGGGGAAGGAGAATTATTTTGTGGTCTGTTCCCAGCTGATTGCCCGCAAACGGATAGACGGTATATTGAAGAATTTTGCAGCTTATGTGCAAACATATGACGCTACGGCATCCCTGTGGGTGATCGGGGAGGGGGAACTGGCGGAAGATTTAAAAAAACTGGCGGCTGCGCTGCAGATTGCAGGCCGGGTGGTTTTTGCGGGCAAAATGCGCCACAGTGATTTGCTGCCCGTACTCGCAAGGGCGAAGGCTTTGTTGGTCAATACCGAAAAGGATAATAACATGGTATCCATCGCCGAATCCGTTGCGGTGGCAACCCCGGTCGTTACGACGGACGTTCCCCTGAATGCGGACACGATACGGAAATACGGGCTTGGCATCGTCAAAAAAGCGTGGACACAGGAGGACTTGAAAAAAATAGTGCTGGATAACACCGTATATGTGCAAAACTGTATGAATTACCGGGAAAACCTTTCCACAAAAACAACGGCAAAACAGTTCCTCGCAATCATGCAAAAAGGGGACGGGTGAGGCATAAAGAGATTTCGGGCTATTGCCCTCGCGGCTTTACCGGACTGCCCACCCGATGTCTGTGCATGAACATGGAAATCCATTTTGTGTAAGGGGAGAGGCAGGGACGGCTTCCCGGCAGCCGGTTGGGGCTTTCATAGTAAACTGGCATGCGCCGGGATTGGCGCGCCACCACGCATGAA
>CARDPF010000174.1 GCA_948960675.1 uncultured Eisenbergiella sp. | reverse complement strand
CCCTATGATACCACGGATTGCTTCGCGCTCTGCGCTCCCGCAATCATGTCATTTCGTTTAGCCATGGGCCCGGGCAGCGTGTTGGTAGGTTGGGGATGGGAATTTGGCGGCAGGGGGGTACTATGCGAACGGTCACGGGGATACCGGTTCTTTTACCGGAAGTTGAGTACCCACCTGTTTTCCGACTGGTAGTAAATCAGCCGGGCCCTCACACGCTGTCCGCAAAGTGCCAGCGTACAGTCGTATTCTATGGAAGGTATGCCCGCATACCGCTTCTTTTGCTGGGAGTGCACCGCAATCTCGCGGATTGTCCGGATTTGTCCGTCTTCATCCTGTATCTTAAGCATCAGCGGCATTACCCTGCCTGTACTTGTAAACCAACACGCGCAGGCAATCTTCTCCTGTCCTCCCCTGACGTTTCCTGCATCCGCCTCCGGCGGATTTGTCCCTGCCCCAAATGCCATTATCCGTTCCTCCCTATGTTTCCGCCGCTCATATGATGGATGGGACGGTTTAAAAATGTGGCGCGCATCACGGCATCTGCCCCGAAACGTTTTCTGACCTCATCCACAGTCCGCTCCACCCTGCTAAGCTTCTCATAATCAATCTCGTCAAACAGGCCAAGCTGCCTCCCCCCGCCTGCACTGTCTACCTGACCCGTGTGTACCCCCAGATGCCTGACGGGCCTTTTGTCCCACAATTCCACGAACAGCCCACAGGCCGCCTCATAGATTTCCCATGTCAGATCCGTCGCGCTTTGCAGCTTTTTCTGGTGCGAAACATAAGACAGATCCGTATACCGGATCCCCACGGATACCACGCCGGCCTGTACCCCATCCGCGCGCAGCCGGCTCCCCACCGTCTCCGAAAGGGCCAGCAGCACCTGCGCCGCAGTGTCTACATCCGCCACGTCAAAGGGCGTCGTGGTACTGTTTCCATATCCTTTATTGGGGGCAGGCCTTGCCGTCACGGGGGAAAGGTCAATCCCATTGGCAAAGCCCCAGACCATTTCCCCCTGTTTCTTCAGCCTGCTTTTGATCCATGCAGGATCGGCATTCGCCAGCTCCCCAATCGTTCTGATCCCCATGGAGAACAGCTTATCGGTGGTAGCCCGTCCCACAAAAAACAAATCAGATACCAAAAGCGGCCACATTTTTTTGGGGATCTCTTCCGGATACAGGGTATGCACCCGGTCGGGCTTGCGAAAATCCGAAGCCATCTTGGCAAGCAGCCTGTTGACGGATATCCCCACATTGACCGTAAAGCCCAGTTCCCTGTGGATGCGGTCTTTGATCTGTACCGCCACCTCCTTTGGGGGTCCGAACAGGTGACAGCTTGCGCTCATATCCACAAACGCTTCGTCTATGCTATACTGCTCCACCACATCCGAATATTCCCGCACAATCCCCATAAAAGCGGCCGAACATTTCTCATACAGGCTATAATCGGGCGGTACAAGTAGCAGCCCCGGACACTTTCTTTTCGCCTCCAAAACCGTTTCCCCCGTCCTGATTCCATGGCTTTTGGCGGGAATGGACTTGGCCAGTATGATTCCGTGCCGCAGGGTAACGTCTCCCCCTACCGCAGATACCGTTTCCCGCAAATCCTGTTTTTCCCCCTTGTGGGCCAGACGGTAAACGGCCTCCCAGGAAAGGAAGGCCGCATTCACATCAATATGAAAAATGATACTTTCCAAACGTGCGTTCACCTCCTGTAAGAGCATTCTACCAAACGCACGTTTTGGTTACAAGCGGTAATTTCTGCCAACTGGGGGCGTGTCAGGAACCGGCCTTAGGCGGCGTACCTGCAGGCAGGACAGAGGGGATGGGCGGCTTCCCGGCGGCGGGTGCACGCGCGTTACAGGCTGCTGGATTCCGAACGGAGAAATTCCCCAAAATGGAGGCGAGCCCTGCAGCAGGGCGCAAAACCGTCCAAACGCAGTGCGTTTTTTGCGCCCTGCTGTGTTTAGGGACCGTATCCATTTTGGTGGTATTTCCCGTCCGGAATCCTTGCAAGCCTGTAACGCGCGTGCACCCGCCGCCGGGAAGCCGCCCATCCCCTCTGTCCTGCCTGCAGGTACGCCGCCTAAAGCCGGTTCCTGCCTGAAACGCTGTCTGTGAATGGTAGTATCCTCAGAACAGGCTCATCTGCTCGTAGTCCGACCGTCTCTTTAGCAGGCAGGGTGTTTTGTAGAGCAGGGCTTTGGCTTCTGCATCGTCCAGCATCCACGCTGCAACCTCCCCCCTCTCCAGAATCAAAGGCATCCGGCCGTGCACCGGTTTCATGGATCCGTTTGCCGCCGTGGTGAGAATCACAAAATGCTCCCCGTCTTCATAGTGCCTGCAAAACCCGGCCATAAACAATACCGGCGCATCCTCCCTATAAAAAGTGTTCTTCTCCTTTTTGGCATTCCATTCATAAAACCATGCCGCAGGAACCACGATCCGCCTATGCAGGATGCCGTCCCGGAAAAGGGGTTTTTCCAGGACCGATTCACATCTGGCATTAAAAATCAACTGCTTTCCCGCAAATCCGGGAAATCCCCAGCGTTGCCATCCACCGCATACAACACCGTCCCTTTTGGCCAAAACAGGCGCATCCCTGCCCGGATAAATATCCCCCGGAACAATCCTTTCCGCCGCCCCTGCGCATTCCTGCCTGCGCCTTTCATCCATCTGCCGAACCAGCTTTTCAATCTCCTTTGCCGTGTCGTCATCCACATAATACCTGCCACACATATTTGCCCTCCCAAAAATTCACGTAAAATAAATTTCCAGTAACCGTTCAGCCATAAGCCGCCAAATTGCCATTCCCACCCTACCGGCACGCTGCCCGGGCCCATGGCTAAACAAAATGACATTGGTAGCTGAACCGGAACCAAAATCGTGCCCAAAGCTTAACTAAGCGTTGACTTCCATAAGGGCCTGCGGTAAAATTTGGGTAAGCCATTTGTAAAATACATCCAACCCTATTTCTTACAAAGGAGCCGCCATGGAAAATTTGATACCGAACCTTTCAGGACTTACCCTGTACCGCAGACGTTTGATTCCGGAGGAATGCCTTCCTCTCCCCAATGACATCATCCTACACTGTGACAGAGACGTACTTGTCACATCCTGGAAGACCATTCGTCCCAAGAAAAACATGGATCACGGCTACTCCTGCTATTATCTGGAAGAGGGTTACAAGATCAGCAAATTTTACCGGTCTGATAACACCCTTCTGTATTATTACTGCGATATTATTTCCCCTTCTTACGACAAAAATGCCAATATTTTAACAGTCACAGATCTGCTTGCGGACGTCATCGTCTACCCGGACGGCTTTGTCAAAGTGGTGGATGTGGACGAACTGGTGACGGCAATGCATCAGGGAACCCTCACTTTGAGTTTACTGTGCGACGCGCTCTTGACGCTGGACCGCCTGCTGCGCCTGATTTATGCCGGCAAGCTCAACGAGCTGCTTGCGCCAATAGACCGCTATGAACAGCCCCTGTCGGCCAAACCGCAAACGGTTTAAACCAAAACCGGAAAACTGAAATTGTGCCTGCCCAAGCGGGCGGAGGGATTTACATGAAAGACCATTACATCGGTGTTGACTTAGGCGGCACCAACATAAAAATATCCGTTTTCAACGAAGCCTTCCGGAAAATCGGGGAAAAGCGTTCCCCCACAGAAGTTAATTACGGCTCGGAGCATGTTCTGGTCCGCATTTACAACGCCCTCACGGACCTGCTGGGGGAACTCTCCCTGACCGCGGAGGATATCCGCTGTATGGGCATGGGCGTACCCGGCATCCTGGATATCCAAAACGGCATTTCCCGTTTTTCCCCCAACTTTCCCAAATGGGAGGAGGTTCCCATCGTGGCATGGATGGAAAACCATTTGGGGATTCCCACCTATATCGACAATGACGCCCGGGTAAACCTTTATGGGGAATGGAAATTCGGCGCAGGAAAAAACCGCAGGAATGTATTGATGCTCACACTGGGAACCGGACTGGGCGGCGCCGTTGTCATGGACGGCCGGGTGCTTTACGGAGCCACCGGTTCCGCCGGGGAAATCGGCCATATCAACATGTACCGCAGCGGGCGGCCCTGCCGCTGTGGCAGCAGCGGCTGTTTGGGACGTTACGTATCCGCCCTCGGCATACTTCGCACTTTCCGTGAAAAAGTCGAATCCGGTAAAAACAGCATTATCTGCGACTGGGTACACGATGACTTAGACAGCGTTACCGCCGATATGCTCTCCTCCGCCTACGACGAGGGCGACCCTGTCGTCATGGAAACCATGCAGGAAACAGGGGAACTTTTGGGATATGGCCTGTGCGCCGTTTTCAGCCTTTACAACCCGGAGATCATCATCGTGGGAGGCGGCATGTCCAATATGGGCGACCGGCTCCTACAGTACACCCGGGACATTTTGGACAGCCACGCGCTGCGCATCCCCTACGGCGCCTGTACCATCGTCACCGCCGTGCTGGGCGATGCCGCAGGCATGCTGGGGGCCGCCGTCTACGCTAAAGAACAGCATGCCCTCCATCCGTAATGGTTCAGGATTCAAATAATCCATGTACTTTGGACGGCACACCCATGCACAGGGAATTTGGCGGCGGGTCCGCCCGGCAAAAGGGGGGGGGACCCGCCGCCAAATTCCCTGCCCATGGGCGTGCCGCCCAAAGCAGTATATTGCATTTTGTCACATTTTTATGCTTGCAATGTCCAGACTGGTGATAATGTTCGTTACCAGCACCACCAGAGGCATCATGATCTCACAGACGTGAACGAAAAAGCAGGCAATATCCTCCGTGATGCCGCCGAAATGGCGGAAAGCCACATAACAGTAAAACAGGAAAGCTAAAACAACGCCGGTCAGGCACTGCGCGGCAACCATGGGGTTTATCATCAGCATTCCCAGCAGGCAAAAGCCAATATAGAGCACCATAAAACCCGCCACGACAAATTTTCCCCTGCCCTTGGCCACGTACAGGGAACATTTACTTTTTTGGGTATGCGGAAACAATACGATGGAAAGCCCAAACAGCGACCGGGAAAGGACAAAGCCATAGGCCAGAACCGGCCAGCTGTCCAGCGGCATTTCGCTCCACAGGCCCACGCTCAGGAAAAAATAACTCACACAGACAATGATGGCGAAATAGCCGCTGTGGGAATCCCGCAGAATCTCCAGCTTTCCCTCCCTTGTCTCATTGGAGCAAAGCGCGTCCACCGTCCTAAAAAAACCGTCCAGAAACGCCGCGCCGGACAAAAAGATCGGAAGCATCACACAGATAACGGCTCCCAACAAGTCATTATTCACCAGATAAGGCGAAATCACCATCCATTCCCGGAGCAAAAGACCGATGATCACGCCCACCAGCGGAACAAAGATCAGGATATATTTCATATTTTCCCGGGTCCGTCTTACCTGACGCGCAGGGAAAATCGAATACATGGCAAATGCCAGCCGGAAGCTATTCCAAACCTTCTTCATGTCAGCACCCCTTATTTTTCGTAACCGTCCAGAAAAGAACCGTTATTATTTTTCCAATACCACGTCGTCTGCACGTTCTCCCCAAATCAGACAAATCCAGGTCTTTCCGCGGTTCAACGTAATCGGATTGCCGTCTTTATCCAAATAGTACGCCGGATCCGTATCCGCATATCTTGACCAGATGCCCTCCACCATTTTGCCGCCGGTGAACACCTGCGCCTTATAATTGCCTGTCTGCGCAGCGCCTTCCTCCCAGCCGCCATGCATGTTAAACGCCATATATTTCTTATCGTCCCTGAACTCCCCGTGGCAATACTGGAAAATCACATTCTCCACGGCAAGCTGTTCCCCCGTAATTTCATCAATATGCTTGTCCCCGTACTGATATCGGTAGTATTTGCCATCCTCCGCATTATATTCAAAACGCGCCTGTACATTGGAGTAGCCGTTGCCCACGCCGGTGGATTTTCCGCCGGGATACAAAACCGTAACATCCTCCCCGTCCGCATGCTCCGCTTTCTTTCCCATCGGCGCAAACGTAAATTTGGGCTTATGGGTATCGTGATAGGTCAGGCTGTAGCCGAACTTCTCTGCCCCCTCCAGCAGACTTTCCCCGTTGGAATAAACGTTATGGGGGGCTTTGCGGTCATCCGAACGCAAAAAAGCTTTGTGAAACGGTTTGTCGATGCCCGCCGTCGCGCCGCTGATATTGTCCACCGCGTCACTATTGAGCATCGCGCCCACATAAGGGGTAGCCTGTCCGAAATGGGCATAAATCGCGTCAAACTCCAGCGCCTCGTATACAAAATAGTCCCGGCTGCTGCGGACATATCCGATGGTCTCCAGATCCTGCCAATTTTCAAACAGCGGCATCAGGCGCGTCACGTCCGCCCCCTCCATCGGAGCCTCAAAAATCACGGAGGCCTGTCCGATACCGGCCTGCGGACAACCCGCTTTGATGTTATTGAGCATTACCGCCATCGGCCGCTGCTGCCGCTGCTGCTCCGTACACTCCAGTCCCGTAAGGTAACTGGTAGGAACCGGATCCTCCTGGGCAATGCTCTCGCTCTCCCCGGGAAGGCTCTCCTGTACCGTACTGCCAGGGGTCTGGACAGTCTCCGTTTCCGGCACTACGGGAGTTTCCTCCACTTCCTGCTTTCCACACGCACAAAAAGCTGCAGCCATGCATGCTGCCGCAATAAATAAGCTGATTTTCTTCATAGTCATTCTCCACTCCCAACGAAACTGGCATGCGCCGGGGTTGGCGCGCCACCACGCATGAAAGCCAGCTGCTACGCGCTGGCGCGCTCCACAGCTGCCGCCGGTATTCACAATCCGGGCTAACGCCCTCCTTGTTCATACCGGCTTGCCC
>CARDPF010000173.1 GCA_948960675.1 uncultured Eisenbergiella sp. | reverse complement strand
ATGCGCAAGAACCGCCCGCACTGTAAGGGGACTGTCCTGCCGCGCCTTCCGGCGCACTGCCTGGGCCTACGGCTAATCGAAATGACATGACTTTGGAACCCGTAAAAACACCGAAAAGCAGCCACTAGAGCGGATTTGAGGTGTTTTAGGATTGCGGGAGCACGTAGTGTAGCGCAATCCGTGGTATACATCATGTCATTGATTCGCGGCCTGCCAAAAAGAAATTCACCCGCCAATCCCGGTTTCCGAAACATAACGGTGCAGCGTCCTGCGCACCGCCCCGGCCCCTGCGTAAAGTTCCTCTGCCATGGCCTGTATGCGCGCCCCCAGGCCATCGGCATACAAATCCACGCCGAACACATCCCTGCGCCTAAATAATTCTTGCAGGCAGGAAAAATCCTGCTTCTTTCGCGTCACCGAAAGCGGCGCCACAATGCCACGCAATTCCTCCAAGAGCGGATCCGGGGAAGGCGTAAAGCTTTGCCCTTCGTCGTCGATTCCCTTGAGATAGCGGGCATAACCTGCCAGCACCAGCGGAATCAGCACAAGGCCATCCGTGGACAGTCCCCTCTCCCGGTAAGCCCGGATGGTTTCCCCGAAACGGATGGGCAGCTTCTGGCTGGTATCCGTGGCAATGCGCTGTGGGGCGTCCGGCATAAACGGGTTGGGCAGGCGGAGGTTTAAGACGGCATCCAGAAATGCTTCGGGCTTTAAAACCCCCGGATCGGCCACCACCGGCATCGCCTCGGCATATCCCAGCTTTGTGACCAGTCCCCGGATATCCGGATCCTGCATTTCGGCAAAAATCCGCCCGTACCCCAGCAGGCAGCCAAACAAGGACATCGCCGTGTGCAGTGGATTTAGGCAGGTACAGACTTTCATTTTCTCTGCCTTATCCACCGTTTCCCGGTCCGCATAGAGCGCGCCGCCCCGTTCCAGGGGCGGACGCCCGTTGACATAGGCATCCTCCATCACCAAATATTCCGTCTCCTCCGCATTGACAAAGGGAGCCGTATACGTCTGCCTGTCCGTGACAATGATAGCATTATCCAAAAATCCGTCCTTTACCAAAAGTTCCCGCACTTTTTCGTCCGGACGGGGCGTAATTTTATCAATCATACTCCAGGGAAAACTGATTTTATCCGGATCCTGCACATAGGACAAAAACCCTGCCGAAACCAATCCCTCCCTTTCCCAAGCGGAAGCGTAGGCCCAAACGGCCTCCCGTACCTTATCCCCGTTATGGGAGCAGTTGTCCATGCTCTGCAGCGTCAGCGGCCATGCGCCTGCCCGGTACCGTTCATACAAAAGCAGCGTCAGCTTTCCCATCATAAAAGCCGGGGAGAGCCCTCCTGCCAAGTCCGTTTCCGTAACCCTATACCCCTTCTCCGTAATGGTCAGGGAAACCATCTGCAGGCCCGGATTCCGGAAAATGCTTTGCAGGCGTTCCCAGTCGTCCCGAAACTGCGGATCCGCCTTTAGGCTTTCCGTGACGGAAGCGATCACCTTTTTTTGTATGGAGCCGTCGGATTTTAGGCAGACCAACAGGCTTTTGTTATCGTAAGGGCGGTAAACCCTGTCAATGATTTCATAGTCGAATCCCTCCGCCACAATCACGCCCCGGTCATATTCCCCCTGGTCCAGCACCCGCTGCAGGAGGGCCGCCGGAAACGCCCTAAAAATGTTTCCCGCCCCAAAGTGCACCCAGACAGGCTGCCCGTAGGTTTTTCTGCACACGGCCTCCCTATCAAATGCAGGCATTTCATAGCCCATCTTTTCCCATTCTGCATCCATACCGTTTTGTATCTGTGCCAGTCTCATGTTTCCATACTCCTCTCCCTAGAGCGTGTTCGGAAAATCATTCCCATACGCTAGTGTACTGACCGGACAGTTCATTGCCTGTGGGCATCACAGCCATCCAGCTTATCCAACATATCCCAGATTCCCCAAAGATACATGATCCCCAGGGCACGGTCATAGAGCCCATAGCCGGGACGGACATTCCCCGGCCCCTCGCCCCAAAGGTGCCTGCCATGGTCGGGACGGATATATCCTGCATAGTTGCAATCATGAAACGCCTTGACAATGTCCAGAATGCCCGTATCGCCGTCACAGTCCCGGTGGCTGGCCTCCGAGAAATCCCCGTTTGGAAAATGTTTCACATTGCGGATATGGGCAAAAGCAATGCGGTCGCAGTGCCTGCGCACAATATCCGCCACGTTATTTTTCGGATTCGCCCCCAGACTGCCGGTACACAGGGTCAGGCAGTTGTAGGGATCATCCACCATGGACAAAAAGCGGTCCACCGACTCTGCATCCACCAAAAGGCGGGGCAGTCCGAAAATGTCCCACGGCGGATCATCCATATGGATGGCCATCCGGATATCGCATTCATGGCAGACCGGCATCAGCTTTTCCAGAAAATAACGCAGGTTTTCCCACAAATCTTGTTTTGTGACCGCACGGTACTGGTCAAACAAATCGTCCAGTTTCGCCATGCGCTCCGGCTCCCAGCCAGGAAACGTCATGCCGTTTAAATTGTGCAGAATGTAATCCGCCATCTCCTTCGGATCGTCATGGATTTTTGACGCCTCATAATACAGCGCCGTGGAGCCGTCCCCCACCGGGTGAAACAGGTCGGTGCGCGTCCAGTCGAACACCGGCATAAAATTGTAGCAAATCACCTTTACCCCGAAGCGGGACAAATTCCGGATGGTTTGTATATAATTGTCGATGTAACCGTCCCGGGAAGCTTTTCCCGTCTTGATATCGTCATGTACATTGACGGACTCCACCACGTCCATATGAAACCCATATGGCTCCAGCTGTTTTTGTACCCCGGCAATTTCTTCTGTCTCCCAGACCTGTCCAGGCATCTTGTCATGAAGGGCCCAGACAATCCCCGTCACACCCGGAATCTGCCGGATATCCGAGAGGGCAATACGGTCGTTTCCCTCGCCGTACCACCGAAAACACATCTGCATTCCCATACATTTCCTCCTTCCCTGTTGGCAGCGCCGTTCCCATTTTTTACAATCCCCACCCGCAAAAATGCTGCCTGGTTTCTTACCCTACGGTGATTACCGGTAATTTCCCAGTGTAATTCTCTCGTTGTCAAAATTTTCCACACAAGCCGACTTTTCATAAAAATGTACCGCATGCTTTAAAATTCCCGCAAAGCGATAGTATTCGTCGTCCTTTTCCAGGGGCAGGCATACGGATTGTTTCAGGCATCCGGCCTTATAAATGGCGGAAATCAGTTCCACCGTTTTGCGGCCATCCGTCCCGGTAATGAGGGGACGCTTTTTCTCCTCCAGGGCAGTGAGCACATCGTCGATTTCCCCCGTATGTCCTTCATAGGGAAGGTCGGGAAGGGAGGCATAAAACGCTTCGATCTTCTCCTCCAACTCCCTGTTTCCGCCCTCCCGGGGAAATCCGTTGCTTTGGCTAACTTCCGCCTTAACCTGCCAGGGAGCCGATATTTTGGCATCCGCGCACTGCAGGACGATTCCCTGTTCTTCCCCGTGGTGCACTACCGAGCTTGTCACCTGCGCCACGCTGCCGTCCTCGTAGCGCATGCAGGCAAGGGACAAATCCTCCACCTCGGAATTGTCATGCATCACATTGGTCAATATCGCCATGACCTCCTTAGGCAGTTTTCCTTCTATCCAATTGAGCATGTCGATATGATGCACCGCGTGGTTTAAGGTTGGCCCTCCCCCTTCTTTTTCCCAGGTCCCCCTCCACCAAAGGTCGTAATAGCAGTGCCCCCTCCACCAAAGGGAATCCACCCCTGCCATGCAGATTTTCCCCGCCAGCCCGCTGTCCGCCACTTTTTTCAGCTTCCAAACCGAATTGCGGAAACGGTTTTGCGCAATGCAGGCCATGACCACATGGTTTCTCTCTTCGGCCTCCAGCATGGCGTCGCACTCCTCCAGACAGGTAGCCATCGGCTTTTCCACCAAAGTATTGCAGCCGCAGTTCATGGCGTCGATGGCAATCCCGGCATGCACATAAGGGGGCGTGCATACATGTACCAAATCAATGGGGATTCCCGACGCCAGCATTTTATTGTGGCTGTCGAAAACCTCGCAGTCCAAATGAAATTCCTCCCGGAAGGCTTTCGCCTTCTCCTCATAAATGTCACAGAGCGCCACCACCCTGCACCTTTGGGGAAAGGTCAGCAGCCCTGCCATGTGGGCATGCGCAATTCCCCCGGTGCCCACGATCGCCACACGAATCATCCCTTACTCCATTTCTGCGCGGCTTTCTACGCATATCAAGTTTGTGGATGCCACGCAGACACAAACTTGCAGATTGAAAAGTTTAATTTTCCATCTGCTATTTAATTTTTTCCGCCTGCAGCTGCGCGCGCACGCAAAGTTCCGCCGCCTTGAAAGCATGCTCCTGCGTCATGGCGTTTTCCGTGCGGTGGATGCAGTCCAAAATCAGCTGGCCAAAATACGGATAGCCTACCTTCCCCGTCACCTCAAAATGCTGCTCCCCGTCCTGGTTCACCAAAAAAACATGGTTGGAAGTGCCGTCCATCGTGCCCACATTCACATATTTGCGCAGTTCAATATACCCCTTCGTCCCCAGGATGAAGGTCCGTCCGTCCCCCCAGGTGGAGAGCCCGTCGGGCGTAAACCAATCCACCCTGAAATGCTGGGTCGCGCCGTTGTCCCCCACCAGCACCGCATCGCCAAAATCCTCCAGCTCCGGATAATCCGGATGGCCGTAATTGCCCACCTCGCTGTATTTTACCACTGCGTCTTTCACATTGCAGTAAAACAAAAACTGCTCGATCTGATGGCTCCCGATATCGCATAAAATCCCGCCGTACTGTTCCTTTTTATAAAACCAGTCCGGGCGTCCCTTGGGATCGCCGATCCGGTGGGGGCCAAACCCGTCTATATGAATCGGCGTGCCGATTGCCCCCTGCCCAATCAGCTGCCCCGCAAAAACCGCCGCCTCCACGTGCAGCCGTTCGCTGTAATAGACCATATATTTCCTGCCGGTCTGCCGCACCGTCTCCTTGGCCGCCTCCAGCTGCGCAAGCGACGTCAGCGGCGCTTTGTCCGTAAAGTAGTCCTTCCCCGCCTGCATCACCCGGATGCCCAGCGCGCACCGCAGGTTGGTCACTGCCGCCGAACACACCAGCTTCACCTCCGGATCGTTCAAAATCTCCTCCTCACTGCCCGCAGCCTTCACCCCCGGAAATTCTTTCACAAAATGCGCCACTTTTTCCTTATCCGCATCGTAAACCCACTTCAATGTGGCCCCGGCCTCCACCAGTCCGTTGCACATACCGTATACGTGCCCATGGTCAAGCGCAATCGCCGCAATGACAAACTCTCCCGGCTTCACCACCGGAGCCGGTTTTCCCTTTGGTGCATAGTGCATTCCATCCCTGTTATCCGCCATCTCTTTTCCCTCCAAATCTACAGGCCCTGTCCTCTTTTTGGAAAACGGTCTGCACAGTAAATGCACAGACCTGCCTGCGCTGTTACATACTGCTTTTTCTATTTTACAACACTGTTGACAATTTTTCTCTTCCTTTATTGGCAAAAACATTGCCTATCTTGACTTTCCGGCTTATAATAACCTCAATGGCTGTTATCGGCCTGCAGAAATGAGGTAAAACATGGTAGACGAAATTATCAATGCTTTTTATGACAGGGAATTTCATTATGGCTATGATTACGTGTACACGATCGACTATGCCCCCCTGAACAATGACGAATTCCAACTCCATAACCATGACGACTGCTATGAAATCGTCCTCTTTTTGACGGGCAACGCCGAATTTCACATTGAGGGAAACATTTACCGTTCCCATCCCCACGACATCTACATTGCCCGCCCCTTGGAAATGCACCACAATTATTTTCTTTCTTCGGAAAAATATTCCCGCGTGGTCATCCACATCCCGCTGGTTTTTTTTAAAGACAACGATTGTGAAGAGCTGGAGGAAGTATTTTTAAACCGTTCGCTGGGAAAGGACTGCCAGATTCCGGCAAGAATTGTAGACCGGGAGATGTACCGGCTGATCATGAAAATCAACCGCTATTTGAAAGACGGCGCATACAAAATTGCCAAATGCGTCTTATTGGAATTTTTGTATCTGCTCAATCAGGTGCAGGAGCCGTTGACCGCCCCTGTGGCGGCGGATGAACAAATTAACAATCTCCTGCTGTATATCAACGAAAACCTGACCGCAGACCTGGCCCTGGACAAACTGTCCGCACAATTTTTTATCAACAAATATCACATGTGCCGGGTTTTTAAAAAAGTCACCGGCCACACCATCAACCGTTACATCAATTACAAAAGGCTGCTGCTGGCGCGGGAACTGCACGGCAGGGGGCAGACCCTTCTGGAGGCCAGCGGCAACGCCGGTTTTAACAGCTATTCCCATTTTTACCGAATGTATCGTAAAACCTTTGCAAACAGTCCCTTAAAGGACACGTTACCCTAAACCGGCAGCCTTTGCTCATTTCCCGATTACAGTTTCCTTCCCTGTCTCAATGGACTTTTGCACGGCAAGCACCACCTGCACCCCCTTTACCAGCTTTCCCACGTCACAGGTACGTTCCCCTTGGCGTATCCGCTCCACAAAATCCCGCATCGCCCGGGCAAAAATATCCCTGTCATCCACTTTCCTCACAATGCTCCCATTTCCGTGCAACACAATATAAAAAGGCATAACGCCATTCAATACCAGATTGACCAGGCATTCCTCATATTTTACGCATACAGTAAAATTGTCATGGGAAAGAACGGTGGTCCGCAGGCTTTGCGGCGTATAACCGAACAGTTCCAGCATCATTTCCACCGCGTGGGGAAGATAGAAGAAAATGCCCC
>CARDPF010000172.1 GCA_948960675.1 uncultured Eisenbergiella sp. | reverse complement strand
GCCGGTTTTGTCCATGTATTCATCCAAATCATAAGAAGACAGCATTTCCCGGTAAAAATGTTCCCCTTCATAGGTATACTCCAAGGCAACCTGATTGATTCTGGCATCAAAATTGTAGCCTTCGCCCGATACCCGCGCCTTGACCACTGCCAGCGCCATCTCTCCCCCGTCCAATTCTTCCATACGCAGCACTTTTGCCCCAAGAACCTCAAAGCGCACAGAAGATTCCAAAGGCTCCCTGTCAAATAGCAGGAAACCTTCGGCAGATTCCTGCAAGATTGCCACCTCTTTTTCCAAAAGCTGCTTTGTATATTGCTTTTCCCAATTTTTATAGACGGCTTCCGAACAGAGGGGAACCAATATAAGCAAAAGAACCATAACCAACGGATAAAGGGGAATTTTGCTTTTAGAGACCTGACCATCCTGCCGTTTCCCCTGTGGCAGGATGGGAGCCGGATCCGCCCTTTTTGTTTGGTGTCCGGTATCCCCATACCGCACATGCAGCTGCCTGTGTGCCTCTTCCCCCTGATAGCCGCCGCTTATATAGCGTGAAACGTCCGTTTCTTCTGCGTGCTGCCCGTTATAGGTGCCGCATTTGGGACAGAGGCCGCTATATACATCCAGATCAAAATGTTTCCCACACTTTTTACATTTTCCCTTCAATGGTTTGCTCCTTTAGGACATTACCTTACTGCCACTCTGCATCGGATATCTCGATTTTTTTATCCCTAAGCATCAACTCCCGCACTGCCTCCGACGCAGCCTTTCCCCCGAATAATACTGCATTTACCTGCTCGATAATGGGAAGCTGTACATTATATTTTTCCGCCAGCGCCATGGCAGCCTTGGCGGAATATACCCCTTCCACCACCATTTTCACCTCAGCCATGGCTTCCTCCATGGTATGTCCTTTTCCGATGAGAATGCCTGCCCGGCGGTTCCGGGAATGCATGCTGGCGCAGGTAACAATCAAATCCCCGATTCCGGATAGCCCGCAAAAAGTCTCAAACTTTCCGCCCATGGCGATGCCAAGGCGCGCAATCTCCGTGATTCCCCTGGTAATCAGGGCTGCCTTGGTGTTATCCCCATATCCCAGCCCGTCCGCAATCCCCGCCGCCAGGGCCACCACATTTTTCAGAGCCGCACCCAGTTCAATTCCCAGCACGTCAGGGCTGGTATATACGCGGAACACCGGACTCATGAAAATCCCCTGAATAAACTCCGCCGTCTTTTTGGTTTTGGCCCCCACTACGATGGTGGTCGGAATCCCCCTTCCCACTTCCTCCGCGTGGGAGGGCCCGGAAAGCACCGCCACATCTGCCTGGGGAACCTCCTCCTCAATAACCTGGGAAAGGGTAAGCAGGGATGTCTCTTCAATTCCCTTTGCCACATTGACAATTACCTGTCCGCAGGATACCGCCTCCCGCATAAGATGCGCGGTACTGCGCGTGTACGGGGAAGCCACTGCCAGCACCAAAAGGTCTTTATCCCCTACCGCCAGCCCAAGATCTGTGGTAAACCCTACTTCCTGTGGCAACACCACACCGGGCATGCTTTTATGTTCATGATCCCTCTTTAGCATCTCAATCTCATCCTGCAGCGCACTCCACACAGTAACGCTATGCCCGTTATTGGACAAAAGATAACTCAATGCCGTTCCCCAGCTTCCCGCGCCGATCATTCCAATTTTTGCCATTTTTCCTCCCATTTTCTGCTGCTGTCCAGACAGCCCCAAACATTTACCAACCACTGTCTTTACCGGGCGTTTAAGTCAATTGCCTCTTTATTTTTCTTAAAAAGATAGGTTTTGCGTTCTTTTCCATGCAACAGTCGCCCGATATTCTCCCGGTGCTTCCAATAGGCCATCACTGTCAAAAATGCCGCGATCCCATACAGTTCATTCAGCAGCGGCTGGGACATGCCAAACACGCCATTTTGCCCCATCACCACAATCTGGATGATAAAGCCTGCATAAACCAGCAGGGAACCCAGCGATACATAATGGGTGGTGAAAAATATACCGAAAAAAATCAGTACTCCCATCGGAATAAAGGCCGGATGGAAGGACAAAATCAGCCCCGCTGTCGCCGCAATGCCTTTTCCACCCTTAAATCCCAGATAGAACGGATAATTATGTCCCAAAATTGCCCCAAGCGCCGCATACATGGCCAAAAGATACTGCATATCGGCATGGCTTTCGGCAAACAAAAGCCGCACCGTCACAATCGCCAAAATGCATTTTAATATATCCCCGGCCAAAACAATCAGCCCCGCCTTCGTCCCCAGCACCCGCAGGGTATTGGTGGTTCCCGCATTGCCGCTGCCGTACCGGCGGATGTCGATCCCTTTCATCTTTCCGTAAAGATACGCAGTCTGGAACAGGCCAAACGCATATCCGATTGCCAATGCTGCCAAACGTATCATTTTCCCTTTTCCCCTTTCCGTTCCCGAATAATGAATTTTATCGGTGTGCCGCCAAACCCGAAAGCCTCCCGGATTTTATTTTCCAAATATCTGACATAAGAAAAATGCATCAATTCCTTATCGTTCACAAAAAGCACAAAGGTAGGCGGTTTCACGGCCACCTGCGTGGAATAATAAATCCGCAGCCTTCTTCCTTTATCGGAAGGGGGCTGCTGCAGCGCCGTCGCTTCCGTAATAATTTCGTTGAGCACGCCGGTGGAAATCCGCATCGCATGGTTTTCAATCACTGCGTCGATCCTGTCAAAAAGCTTGGGCAGACGCTGTCCGGTCACGGCAGAGATAAACATGATTTCCGCATAAGGCATAAAGGACAAGGTATTCCGGATTTTTTGCTGGTATTCATACACGGTTTTGTCGTTTTTCTCAATGGCATCCCACTTATTCACCGCAATAATCATGCCCTTGCCGCGTTCATGGGCAATTCCCGCAATTTTAGCGTCCTGCTCCGTGACACCGTCCTTTGCATCAATCACCAGTACCACCACATCTGCCCGCTCCACCGCCGTCACCGTGCGGATGATCATGTACCGCTCCAGTTCTTCCTTAATCTTGTTTTTTCTACGAAGCCCTGCCGTATCTATAAAAACATATTCCCTGCCGTTATGCACCACTTCCGTATCCACCGCATCCCGGGTGGTTCCCGCAATGTCGGAGACAATGACCCGGTTTTCCCCGATCAACCGGTTGATTATGGAGGATTTTCCTACATTTGGCTTACCCACAATGGCGACCCTTGGCCGTTCGTCCTCTTCCCCTTCGTCTGCCGCTTTCGGGAAATGCCCCACAACCTCCTCCAGCAAATCCCCCAGTCCGGTCCGGTTTGCCGCCGAAACCGGATGGGGATCCCCGATTCCCAGATTGTAAAACTCATACACATCCGCCATGTATTTTTGCTGGCTGTCCACCTTGTTGACCGCCAGCACCACCGGCCTGCCGGAGCGGCGCAGCATATCCGCCACCTTCTGGTCCGCATCCACCAGCCCCTGCTTTACATCCACCATAAAAACAATCACATCTGCAGAATCAATGGCGATCTGCGCCTGCTGCCGCATCTGCGACAAAATAATGTCCTTGGAATCCGGCTCGATTCCCCCGGTATCAATCAGGGTAAACGTTTTATCCAGCCAGGAAACATCCACATAAATCCTGTCCCTCGTAATACCCGGCGTATCCTTGACAATGGAAATCATTTCACCGGCCATCGCGTTAAACAAGGTGGATTTCCCCACATTGGGCCTCCCCACCACCGCCACAATGGGCTTTCTCTTTTTATTTGCCATCTTTTACTCCATTTCTGCGCTGCTTTGTTACACAAAGCCATAACACGGCTTACGAGTTTGTGTGAAGCCATGTATGGCCCTGCAGCGCGCAGACACAAATCCCGCAGTTGAAAACTTTAAAATTTCCCCAAAATGCTCCCCGTAAAATCGTATCCGCTTGATTTTACAATATTCACCGGCACTTGTAAAGCTTTTGACAAATCTCCCACCGTATAATCGTCCAGCGTAATGTCCTCGCCACTGCGCAGGATATTGCACGGCAAAAGCAGTTCCTCCCCCAACGCCTTTGTCCGCAGCTGCGCTATGATGTCCTGTCCGCACAAAAGCCCCGTCACCGTGATGGATTCCCCAAAGAAATCGTTGCGTATGGCATACACATGGACACATAACCCGCCAAAGACCTCTTCCATGCGCCTTGCCATTTGGCTGATATAGGGAAAGGTGATTTTTCCCGTTACCACGGAAACCTCTCTCCTTTTGTTGTTCCAGCGCACAGGAGCCTGCTCCCTGCAAAGCCTGTCCATGGAATCCCCAAATTCATCCAGCAAAAGCCGCAGCATCCCAACACCGTTTTCATACTGGAGATACCCGTCATAGTTTTCTGCCGCCGGCACCTGTTTTTGGGCAAGGATATACCACTCGTCGCTGGCATGGACAAAATGCAGGCCAAACTTTGGATACAGCTTTTCCTGCCACCCATGCACCATATCCAATACCTGACAGGCATCCTTTCTTGTAAACGGCTCCAGCGGATACAGGCCTTCCCGGTACTTGGAAAGTCCCACCGGCACCACGGAGACACTGCGCAGATAAGGCAGATACCCTGCCAGATCTGAAATACTGTGTTCCAGTTCCACGCCGTCATTGACCCCCTTACAGAGGACAATCTGTCCGTTCATCTCAATGCCGGCCTCGTAAAACCGCCTTGCCTTTTGAAGCGCTTGTCCTGCAAAGCGGTTCTGCAGCATCTTACACCGAAGCTTTGGATTGGTGGTATGGAAGGAAATGTTAATCGGCGACAGGCGGTACCGGATGATCCGCTCCACATCATGCTCCGACATATTGGTCAGCGTCACATAATTGCCCTGCAAAAAAGAAAGCCGGGAGTCGTCGTCCTTAAAATAAAGCGTTTCCCGCATTCCCTTGGGCATCTGGTCAATGAAACAGAAAATGCATTTGTTATGGCAGGAACGGTACTCGTCCATCAACCCGTTCTCAAAGAGAATCCCCAGATCTTCCTCATATCCTTTATCAATCTCCAACAGCCACTCTTCCCCGGAAGGCTTTTCCACCAAAACCTCCACATATTCCTCCTGTGTCAGATATTGGTAATCAAAAATGTCCTCTATCTCATGACCGTTTATGCAAAGCAGCCTGTCCCCGGCTTCGATTTCCATCTCCTGTGCGATACTGCCTGCCTCCACAGTCCGCACGAGATGTCCCCGTTTCTTTTCCATCCGCATATACTCCTTCCATTCCCTTCCTATTTTACTAGAAAATTTGCAGCCTGTCACGAGAAATTTCTTGACTCCATCCTTTGCCGATGTTATAAAGGTATTGTAGTACCCGTATCGGCAATTGCCGATGCCAGTTACATAGGAGGAACCCCAAAATGTCTAATTTACAGCAAATTTCGCATGCGCTGCCCGTTGCACCCCTAAAGATCATTGCACTGGATTCTGCCAGGAAGCTTGGCGAGAGCGTAAATGCCTATCTCATTTCCTACCGGAAAAAAATGAGGAATTCTTCCCATGATGACCCCGCCTTCCGGGGATACATAGAAGACAATTACCTGGTGGATGCGGACTGCCCGCGTTTCGGCACCGGGGAAGGGAAGGGCGTGCTGCATGAATCTGTGCGCGGTACGGATCTTTTCATTCTGGTGGATGTCTGCAACCACAGCTTAACCTATACCTTAAACGGCTATACCAACCACAAATCCCCGGATGACCATTATCAGGATTTAAAGCGGATGATTTCCGCCGTGGGGGGAAAGGCCAAACGGATTACCGTGATCATGCCGTTTCTTTATGAGGGCCGCCAGCATAAGCGTACGGGACGCGAGTCCTTGGACTGTGCCTATGCGCTCTCCGAACTGGCTTCCATGGGAGTCAACAATTTTATCACCTTCGACGCCCACGACCCAAGGGTACAAAATTCCGCGCCGCTTTGCGGTTTCGATAACTTTACCCCGCCCTACCAGTTTATGCGGGCACTTTTGGATAACGTGCCGGATCTGATCATTGACAAAGACCATATCGTCGTCATCAGCCCGGACGAAGGCGCCTTAGACCGTACCACCTACTTTGCCAATGTGCTTGGCGTCAATATCGGTATGTTTTATAAACGGCGCGATTATTCCGTCATTGTTAACGGAAAAAATCCCATTGTGGCCCACGAATTTTTGGGGGAAAATATCGACGGCAAGGATATCGTGATCATGGACGACATGATATCCTCCGGCGGAAGCATGATCGACACGGCGCGCCAGCTTAAGGAGATGAACGCAAGAAGGGTGTTTATCTGTACGACCTTCGGTCTGTTTACCGACGGCATGGCGGCGTTTGACGCGGCCTATGAAAAAGGATGGTTTGACAAAATCATCACCACGAACCTGACATACCAGATACCGGAACTGCTCTCCCGCCCTTATTACATTGAGGCCGACATGAGCCGGTTCCTCGCCTCCATCATTGATTTCATGAACCACGACCTGTCGCTGAACAACGTCTTAACACCGACCGAAAAAATCAACACCATCCTGGAACGCTACAACAACCGGGAAGAATACAATATATAAAAGACAGCCCAAACCGGCCGGCCAAGGAAGCCCTCTGCGTAAGGGACACGGCACGGTGGTTTTACGGGCGGCGGACTGGGGGGATGCACGGCCCTTACAGGCCCGCGGGATTTTGGACAGGAAATTCCTCCAAAATATATGCTGTCCCTAAACGCAGCAGGGCGCAAAAAACGCACTACGCTTGAACGGTTTTGCGCCCTGCCGCAGGGACGGCATACATTTTGGGGAATTTTTTTGTCCAAAATCCAGCAGCCTGTAAGGGCCGTGCATCCCCTGTTCTCATAATCAAATACGATACTTTGATTGA
>CARDPF010000171.1 GCA_948960675.1 uncultured Eisenbergiella sp. | reverse complement strand
GACCAATATTGAAACCGGGCTGGCGGAATACATGCCGCTGCGGGATATGCACAGGGACATTGTCGCGGTGCGCGCGTCCGCATCCATGCCGCTGGTTTCCAGAAACGTAAAAATCGGGAACAGCCTGTATTTGGACGGCGGGCTGGCGGATCCGATTCCGCTTTTGCATTCCGTCACAGACGGCAACCGTAAAAATGTGGTGGTCATGACAAAGGAGGTGGGATACCGCCGGGAGGCATTTGGGCAGATGGGCCTTTTAAAGGCCAGATACCGCAAATACCCGAAGGTGTGGGAACTCATGGAAAGCCGCCATATTGCGTACAACAGGACACTGGATTATGTGCAGGAACAGGTCAGGGCCGGAAAGGTCTTTTTGATACAGCCGCGCCGCAAAAGCGATGTGGGAAGGGTGGAAAAGAATAAGGATAAGCTGTTGGCCCTCTACCGGGAAGGGTATGGGGAAGCGGCGGCATGTTATGGGGAATTGCTTGCATTTTTGGAAAAATAGAAAAGTGTGCATTTTGCGCGGCAGGGAGGATAAGGGATGTATTTGGCAAACGAAAACCGATATAAACAGATGAAATATTTCAGGTGCGGGAACAGCGGTCTGATGCTGCCTGCCGTTTCCTTGGGATTCTGGCACAATTTTGGCAGTAATGCGAGCTATGACAACATGAAAGCGATCTGCCGGACTGCCTTTGATGCGGGAATCACCCATTTTGACCTGGCCAACAACTACGGGCCGGTTGCAGGGGCGGCGGAGGAGAATCTTGGCAGGATTTTAAGGGAAGAATTCATGCCTTACCGGGACGAACTGGTGATTTCCACCAAGGCGGGTTATGAGATGTGGGAGGGACCTTACGGGGACGGGGGTTCCCGCAAGTACCTGACGGCCAGTCTGGACCAGAGCCTTAGGCGGATGCATCTGGAATATGTGGATATTTTTTACCACCACAGGCCGGATCCCAACACGCCCCTGCAGGAGACGATGCTGGCGCTGGATTCCATTGTGAAAAGCGGCAAGGCCCTTTATGTGGGAATTTCCAACTATAATAAGGAAGAAACACAGGCGGCAATGGAGATTTTGCGGGAACAAAAAACGCCCTTTATCATCAACCAGCGCAAATATTCCCTGTTTGACAGGGGGATTGAGAAGGACGGGCTCAAAAGCTTTGCGGCGGCAAACGGGTGCGGGATTATTGCGTTTTGTCCGTTGGAGCAGGGGCTTTTAACCGACAGGTATTTGAACGGGATTCCGGCGGACAGCAGGATCAAGACGGACGGGCGTTTCCTCAAGGAGAGTGCCGTTACAGCCGAGCGTTTGGAAAAAATCCGTGCACTGGGGAAGATCGCAGCCGAAAGGGGACAGTCGCTGGCGCAGATGGCCCTTTCCTGGATATTGCGGGACGGTGAGGTGACAAGCGTCCTGATCGGCGCCTCCAGACCTTCGCAGGTATTGGAAAACGTAAAAATGGTGGATGCTCTTGCCTTTACGCAGGAGGAACTGGATGGGATTGAGGCGGTTTGTAACGGATAGAATGACATTGCGGCCTGAACTGCCCAAAAGGATGAAAAAATGTGGAAGAAGATTGATAAATCAAAATGGGTAGGAAAAACCGCCGCAATAGGGGCGGTTTTTTGCCTGCTGGCGGGGGTACTGCTTTTTTCGGAAGGGGATGGCACAAAGGAGACGCCTTCGGCGGAGGTTACAGACTTTTTCGCCTATACGGACAGCCAGAACCGGCTGTATGCATGGAAGGAAGGGGAGAAGGAGCCGGTTCTATTGGCGGACAGGGCGTTTGCCTTGGAGGGAGCAGGGGATCTTCCCTACTGGGAAGCCTGGGAATACTGGCAGGAATGGGATGAAGGTAAAAACCAATGGATCGACAATGAAGAAAAGGCCCTGCAGGGAACGGTGTGGGAAGCGCCTGACCAGACCTTTTATTTTCCGTCGGATATGCGGTGGATACGGCTTAGGATGCAGAGGGGAAAAAAGGAGCGCAAAGAGGCGCTTACGTATACGCCGCCCGGGGAATGGGAGGACTGGCCCAAGGTCCGCATTTTTGGCTATGACCTATACCGGCAGCGGCCTGCCGATGTACCGATAAGGGAGAAGATTGCGGAAGACGTCCTTTTTTACCGGCTGGATGAAAAGGGGGCGGTCTGGTATTGTAAGGCAGTCCGGGAGGAAAGTCCGCAGGAAAAGGACGCGCCCTACGCCCGCTGTGTGCTGTATTATTACGACGGGGAAGCCCATTGGGAGATCGGGGAAATCAACGGCAGGCTGGAGGAACCCTTCCGGGTGTTACGGGGCGGGGAATATGTCACCTTTTACGGAATGGACGACAGCCTGTATGGTTGTGCGCCGGGGGAGGAGGCGCAGCTTTTGGCGGAGGGCGTGGATGCGGTTTTGTACCGAAACGACGTAGAGGGAAAGCTGTTGTTTGCACGGGAGGGTACGGTTTACGTCCTGCAGGACGGGAAGGAGCAGGAGTTGCTGGCCGGGACTGCCAAGGAAATATACGCGGGCGCACTGGGGGAGGAAGGCAGCCGGCTGATGCTGCTGGAGACCGAGGAGGATACCCGGTACGAGGACTGGATCCGGTTTGACGCTGCCCCGGATGACGCGGATGCCAAAAAGCTGTGGGATTTGCTGGGGAAGGCCAGGCTGGAGTATTATCCCCTTCTCATGGATATAAAGGTGATTGATTTTACCGGTTCCCTGCCGGAAACGGTGGCACAGACCAGGGGGTATGTGGTGACAGGCCCCTCGGTGAATGAAGCCGGAAACCCAAGGGACGTATATTATATGGAAATGATGCCTGCAGACACCTTTGAAAAGATTCCCCTGTCACAGCTTTTGGGGAACAGCCTGCCGGGCGACGTACTGCATACTTATGACTATTATCTGGACAATTACGGGGAGGATTATGTCCGGCAGGCGTTGGCCTGGGCGCTGGAGGAATGCTGGGAGCGGGAGGCGATTGAAAGCAGAACCTCTTCCTACATCGTGACCCAAAACGGGATCCGCCCGTTGGAACAGGTAAAGCCCGGAAGGGTGTTCGGAACGGAATACAGTGCGGACGGGAAGCAGCTGTACCTGATGCAATACCAAAGTCCCGAAATGGAAGCGGACTATAGAGGCTTTGGACACCATTATTATTACGGGTATCTGGAAAACCGTTACGCCCTGGGCGGGGACGGGAACTGCCAAAAGGTAGTGGAGTTTGCGGATGAGACCAGGGTGTATGGCAGTGAGGTGTATTATTGCCGCAACAAGGGGTTGGAAGGATATGTGAGTTTGTACCGGACAGGACTGGAGGGGCCGGTTGCAGAGGCGGCGGACATTTCCCTGGACAGTCTGGTACAGTCCCAACGTTCGGATGCCGTTTTACTGCTGGCCGAAGGGCTGCGGCCTGCTGACGAAGCAAAAGGGCAGATCCCGGTGCGCCCACAGGCCGCATTGCGTAAGGCCTATACGGAACTGGGGCTGGGGCGCTCTGCGTTTTCGGAGGAAGAGAAGCTGCATACGCTGGTGTTGTGCCGGGACGGCGGTGCGCGGGAACTGGAAAAGGATATCTACGCGTATGCCTTTTACGGGACGGACAACGTTTGGATGCTGCAATATGCTACAGAGGATCAAGGGGAAACGGAAGAGGAATCCGGGACTAAAAAGGGCAGGACCGGAAAGCTGTTTGTCCGGGAAAACGAAGAAATGCGGCAGATTACCGATCAGGCGGTTTGGATGGCAGAAGCGGGAGAACAGGCAAACGGAGGGAGTGCGTCATGGGTATTCGACTGAAAATGAGCGGCAAGGTAACAGGTCTTGTGCTTCTGGGAGGTTTTGCAGCACTGGCGTTTGCGCATTTGCGGGCCGGGGAAGGCGCACCGGTGGTATTTGCCGCCCAAAGCGGGGATATTTTGGGGGAGGAGAATGCAGGGCAGGAGGAACTGCCGGGAGATTATGCGCTGCTGGCGCGTCCGCTTGGGAAACGGGAAGACTATTTGCCGCTTTTTGTTGAGATGCCGGAGCATGAGATCCAAAAAGGGGAATGTCTCTGGGGCATTGCCCAAAGCAGCTACGAGGACGGCGGAAAATGGCGGGATATCGCCGCCTGCAATCACCTGGAAAATCCGGGCCTGCTCCTGCCCGGACAGGTTTTGCAAATGCCAGACAGGGAAGTTTACATGCAGGTTCCCTTTTTACAAAAAAGAAAAAAGTACTATCTGGAGGATGCGGGCGCATTCCGCTTTGAGACGCCGGAGCGATGGGCAATGGGTACCTGCAGCCTGGACGCGCGTTTGAGCACGTTTATGGGGGAGGACCGCAGGGGACGGATTCTGTGGGGCGTGGAGGACAATCTTCTGGGGGAGAACGCCTGGTCTGGGGACTGGGATCAGGTGTGCGCCAGCATGGAAAAAACCGCGCAAACGGTATTCGGGGAACGGCTGGAGGAGCTTTCTTTTGAAAAATACAGGCTGCGGGACGACAATGAGGTGTATTTTATGTGCTGCAGCTTTACGGACGAGGGGGGCGAAAGGCGGAAGGTGAGCGCCGCCTACCGGTTTGGGGCAAAAAACCTCATGGAGTTCATCGGAATCCAGACGCAGGGGTTTTTACCGGATATCGGCAGGCTGACCCTGTACACGGCGGCCACATATGAGGAATACGAAGAAGAAAGGCATATAGGCTTTGGGGAGAATACGTCGCAGTATAGGGGCATGGAGGTGTGGGAATACCCGATGCTTCACAACCCTTTTGTGCTGGCGTGGGAACAGGCGAACGGCAAAGACTGGAGAATCAAAAAAGAGCCGGAGGCCCTGGAGGCCGATGCGGTTGTGGAGTGGAAGGAACCGGTGCTCTTGGCGGTAGTGCGGGAAGCGCTGCAAATTGAAGGGGATGTTTTTCTCAGTGACCTTATGCAGGTTGAGACTTTGGAGGTGGTGGAAAGCGCCGGATATGACTTTTGCAGTATAAACGGGGTGCGGTATGAGACGGACTTTGGCCAAATCGGAAGCGGGGACGCGCTGGTGGAGGATATCGCCCGCTTTGGGGGACTGTATGCGCTGCGGATCCAGATCGGGGACATCACCGACCTATCCCCCTTAGAAAACCTGACGGTGCTTGAGGAACTGGAGGTTCAGACAGGCTCTGGTGCAAAGGCCCTAAAGCTGCCCGGCAGGCTGGGCAGCCTGTCAAAATGCACGGTAGAAAAAGCGCCGCTACAGGAATATGTGGATTTGCTGGACGGCGCTTTGTGGGAACGCACCTGCCGGGAACAGGGCATTACCACATTTAGGCCCGGTAATCTTTCCGAATAAAGGGCGGGGCAATTTGTGTTTTGGTCAAAAGGGCATATTTTTTCGGATGCCGGTAGGCGTTGCCGTGGACTTCGGCGGCCCGGTAAGACCGCAGCTGCCCCAAATCAAGCGCTGCGACATAGAGGCCTTCGGCCTCGCCTGCCTGCAGGATACAGGTATCCCGGGAGGAGGGCAGACCGGGAAGGTAGGCAACCCCGTCAAAAACGCTGGAGCCTCCGTTGCAGTCGGGAACGGTGGCGGGATAATTGCAGGTGGCCACGGCCAGCATGTTTTCAAAAGCCCTGGCACGAAGCTGGGAAAGCCGGTTGATCTCCATGGGGCAGGCGTTGGGGACGAGGAGCAGTTCCGCTCCTTGGAGCATCAGGATCCTTGCGCTTTCGGGAAACTCCCGGTCATAACAGATCATCGCGCCGACCCTGACCGGGCCGCAGGCCGTATCCAGATCGGTCACATAAAAGTCGTCGCCGGGCGTCAGGTTGCGCTCTACGTCAAAATCACAGGTATGTACCTTGGCGTAGGCCAGCTTCTGCTTTCCGAAGCGGTCAAAAAGGATAAGGGTATTGCGGTAATCGTCCCCACAGCGTTCCAAAAGCGTAATGCCGACAGCCATGTCCAGTTCCCGTGCAAGCAGGCCAAAGGTGCGGACAAATGTGCTGTCGGCCTGGATGGCTTCCGCCATCCAGTCTTCTACAGGACGGTCATAGAGCCGGTATCCGTTGCTCCACATTTCGGGGAACAGCGCGATATCGGCTTCTTTTTCTTTTGCCATCCGGCAATACCGGATTCCCTTGTCCAGGTTTTCCTGCAGGGAAGAGCCGGGGGCGATCTGTAACAGGGCAATTTTGAGTGTTTGCATCGGTATGCTCCTTTCTGATAGGCAAGTCCGAAAACCTGCAATGACTGGTTACAGGTTTTTCCGGAACACCAGCAGTTCTTTGGCGGGTTCGGTTGGGGAAAAACCGAACTTTTGGGCAATATGGATTGTGGCATGCTGCTTGGGGGAGCATTCCAGCACCAGCTGTGCGATTCCCAGCATTTTGGCATGTGAAAGCAGCAGCTGCGTCACCGCGCTGGCTATCCCCAAATTCCAGTGGGCATGGCCGATAATCCAGCCGATTTCATAGGAGGAAGCATCATAGGGGTGGAAAATGGCATGCCCGATCACGGTGTCGGAATCGGACAGGGCAAGCGCATAGACCAAGGGAGGCTCTTTCAGCCCGTATTCCCGCAGGAAAGTTTCCGTTTGCGTCAGGGAAAAGGGGGGTTCTATATATTGCATGACCTCCGGGTCGGAAAGAACCCGGTATAGGGCAGGGGCATCTTTTGGGGAAAAACGGCGGAGCCGGATATTGGCAGATAAAATATCCAGCGGGGCAGCCGGTAAAGCGGGCGGAAGGTGGGATGGGGAACCGGAAGGCAGTATTGAATTGGTATGTACCGGACAAGTATCTGAATTGGAATTTACCATCGTATAAACATCCTTTACCCTCAGGGGATAATATAGTATAATTATTAAATATGGATACCGGAGTCAAAAGGTCGAAAATCCCATGTAAGCTTGCTTGCAAGAGGATTTTTGACCTTGGAACCCGCAAAAACACCGCTCAATCGGATAGAGCGGCAGCCCTTTTCCCATTACGTCATTCTCTGTG
>CARDPF010000170.1 GCA_948960675.1 uncultured Eisenbergiella sp. | reverse complement strand
CTCTTCCGATCTCCCCGTTTGGCTTAAAAACCCTGTTTGGGAAAAGGGGGATCAGTATACCCTCTCCCTGATCCCCCGTATTATGCACAGGACGTTATCCTTCTGCAGTTTTTTCGTTTCTTTTATTCTTCCACCAGTCTCAGGTTATAAAGGCCGGCAATTCCGTAACCATCCATGCATACCAGTGGAGGAATGTTAGTGTTATCGCCGTCCAGCGGATACCCTGTCCATACGGTTTCGTTCACGGTATAGAACATATCGGGTCTGTACATCAACCCAAAGGAAGGCACATCTGTCAGGTAAATCTCGTTTAGTCTGGTATAAGCTTCCTTTAAAGTAGCTTCGTCCGTTATGGCAGGTAGCTTTTCCAAAATTTCATCCGCTTCCTCATTCCGGTAGTGTCCGTAATTCCCCTGGAAATTCACTTCCGCATCCGCAAACGGGCCGTACAAAAACTGTTTGCAACGGTACACGGGATTGATAATGGACGCGCCCGTCACCTTTACCATGATCATGTCAAAATTCAAAGTGGACTGGTCCACGTTCCATACGGTGATTTCCGGGAAATATGTTTCAATTTCCACGCCGATCTGTTTTGCGGAGGCTGCCACGATTTCCAGCGTCGCCTGCCAGTCGGTATAACCGCTGGGACATTCCGCCTTGAAAGAAAGCTTCACACCATCGGCTTCCCGGATACCGTCCCCGTCCGTATCCACGATGCCCGCATCATCCAACAGCTTGTTGGCTCCGTCAATATCATTTCCAACCCACTGCAGATCTGCCAGCGCCTCATGATCGATCAGCGCCTGCTCCGGCTCTGTCGGATTCATCATGGAACGCGGAACATCCTTAAAGCTTGGCGCCTGGTTGGAGATTGCGGCGGAAAGAATCTGGTCATAATCCACTGCCATCGCTATTGCCTTGCGGACCTCCACCCTGTCAAGCCCGGGTTTCTCCAGATTATACCACAGGGTAGGAATCGTCGTGGCAATGTTGTAAGGAGGGGTATCGACGTAGGTCGTGATGGGAAGTCCTTTCTCCTCCCAAAGCTTCTGCACATCCGTGTTAAATGACTGGGAAATGTCCACTTCCCCCTGTTCAAAAGCAATCAGGGCCGCGCCGTTATCCTTATAAATGTTCTGGGCCAGATATTTGGGCGTCGGAAGCTTCCCCCACATGGACTCCGCCTGCCCCCAGTAGTTGTCATCCCGGACAAAAACAACTTTATTTTCATCATTAAAGAAATTGCGGTAAGGACCCGAGGATACGAAATCTTCCATTTTATCCATTTTCATGTCCTCGTAAGATCCGCTCCTCTCCTCCACCGCTTCCAGATAGGCCTTCTGCAAAACGTACATCTTGCCAAGCCACTGCTTGATCGCGTTGGGATCCTTTGCAAATCCCTCCTCATCCAACACCGCCTTGACCGACACGGTCTCATCATCCAACGCCGTAACGGATTCCATAAAGGCGGTCATTTCCACGCCATAGGAACTCTCGCACTGTACGTTGTAATGGAAAGTCGCTTCCACATCCGCCGCCGTAACCGGTGTACCGTCGCTCCAATGCGCATCGGGATTGAGTTTGACCGTCATAGAAGACATTTTTTCATCATCCCAGAAGTATTCCGTTCCCAGAAGCGGATGCAGGTCATTATCCATCATATTGTACATAAACAACGTCTCATAGACAGTGATACGGCTGCTGTCACGCTGGGTAACAGCCATGGCATTGTTGGAATTTCCGCCGATGGGATTCCAGCTGTTGATCGCGCTCCACTGCTGCCCCGAAAAATACAGGGTTTCATTTCTGGGCGTAACGCCGCTGCCAGCGTCTGCGACCACTTCCTCCCCCGTGTCCTCCTCCGGTTGCCCTTCCTGTGTCTCTGTCTCCGCCACGGATTCTGCTGCCGATTCCTCTGCATTCGTTTCTTTTGCCGTTTCGGCAGGCACATTCCCGCATCCTGCCAAAGCAAGGGATGCGACCAGGCACGTCGATGCCAGAAGGGCAGCCAGTTTAGTTGTTCTTTGCTTCATAATCTGTTCTCCTTCTCCTGTGTTTGTTTCATTTTTGCAAAATGTTTGTTTATGTTCTTTATTGGCATTATAGCACCGTTTCAAACATATTTCAACACTTATTTTACATTTTTATTACAATCAAACAAAAAAGTGTGCGCAAAGCGCACACTTACACTGTAACAGTCCAGCCTATGGCTCCACTGTTACAGAATCCAGCCCATGTAAAGCTTGCTTCCAGCAGAGGGTTGGATTCGTTGGCTCTCCAGGGCTTTGCAGCAGGTGCAAAGCCCTGGCCTGAACTGTTACCTTACACTATCTTACTTCTTTTGCATATTGAAGCATCTGTGCGACGGCATCCTCCCCGCCGATCATGCCGCCTTTGGTCAAAATCTGCAAATGCTTCCATTCCTCATCCACCGCCTTGCCGTATACGGCAAGCGGCATAACCTCCTTTTTCACGTCCACCGCCCGAATCGGCAGCCGTTCCATAAACCCTTTTGCGGTATCCCCTCCGGAAAGATAGACACAGCTGATCCTGTCCTTGAGCCGTATCAGGATATCTACCCCAAGACGCGTGAACTGCCCTGCTACTGTTTCCGCCTTCTGCGCTGTCTTCCACTCTTTCACAATGACATTTTCCGTCATAAGGCAGAAATTTTCATATGCCTCCCCTCTTTCCGCAAAGCAGTCCGCTGCCTCCTTCCGGACAGTCCCGTATTCCGTCAAAAGCCGTTTGACGTTTACCCGGTATACCAACGTCCCGCCTTTCTTTTCCAATAGCGCAATCTGCTTTCTCGCCGGTTCGGAAAGACTGCCTATTACCAACAGGTTCTTTTCTTTTGGCGTCTCCCTGCAAAAATATTGCTGTGCCATTTTCACGGAAAATCCGCCCGGATCGACGCAAACCGCTAAAATCCCGCTTTCCCGGCAGCCTTGGGCGATAGTTTCAATGTCCGGCTCGCTGATCGCATCAAAAATGACAATTTGCGCTTTTGTTTCCCGCAGAAGGGCGCAGATCCGCTCCCTCCCTTCCCTGACCGTCTGCAAATCCACCAGTTCCATTTCCCTGCCGCTCTGCTGCCTGATGTTATCTTCCACCCGGATGTAACGGATCGGCGTAACGGGATCGTTTTCCGCGCCGCTCTTTGTAAGCGCCTCGCCGTTTACCAGCACATGGCCGCCTACGCAAATCCTCCCGGCCCTAGGGTACGCAGTAACCACAATTGCACGATACCCCTCCGGAAGCGCATCCAGCATACCGTCAATTTCCGCCCCTACATTGCCCCGCAGGGTGGTATCAATCCTCTTGCAGCACAACATTCCCGGTCTCCAGTATTTTTTTACGGTTTCATAAACCCGCTTGTAAGCCTCCCGTCCCCCCACTGCCCTGCTGTCCGTATTCAGGCAAAGCGTCTCCTTCCCTTCCAGATGCGCCGGGTCAATGTCCATATTCAAGGAGGCCACTGCCGCAAGTCCCGCCTGGCTCAGCAAAGATCCCGTATCGTTGTTCCCCGTCATATCATCGGCAACCACCAACACTTTTATCATGATTCCCAGTCCACCCTTCCAAAGACCCTCATCCGGTACAGATTGCGACGGCTGAGAATTCTTCCAGCTTTTCAATACCGATTCTGACCACGCGCCTGTCCCCTTCCCACACTTCTTGTGCGGTAACGCTTCCTTCTTCTTTCAGGATTTCCACATATAATTTTCCTTTTACAGGCAGTGTAACCCAAGCCTCAATCCCATATACCGGGCACAGCATACCAAAAGGCCGATTTCCTGAACCGGTGGTATTCACAAACGAAATTACCTGGCGCCCCGGATCTGTATTTTTCTCCGTCAGCGTCACATGCACGCCAAACGGCGCATTGACCTTCAGGCTAAAATCCCCTTTCTTCGCCCAGCAGACCGCGTTATAGAACGTATCCGTAAAATCTTCATGGCCGTTTGTATGGCACAGCTTGTCCGTTTGATTGGCAAAATAAACTACCCTCCCCTTGCCGTACTGGTTGGTCATGATGGTCGGATATTGCGTCCCCATTTCCCCAATCCAGGCAAACTCCGGCGGCTGGTTAAAAATCTTTGGCACATAGGTACAGACCACCTGCTCCTGCCTGTCTCCAAGCGGCCGGCAAAGCAGCGTCATCCCTTCGTTCATAAGAAGCGAAGTCTGCTCTGCGCCCATATCCGCAAGAATCGGGTGCATCCTGGCAATCCTTTGGTAACAGTCCGCAGAAGTGTCTTTGCGGATTCCGGTATCGCTAACCCCAAACACATCCCCCAAACCAAAATCGGGACGTTTTTTTCCCTTTTCATCATAAAGGGAAGTTTCATAGGAAGCAACCAAACCCCCGCCGTTTCTCACGTATTCCCGTATCACTTCCACATGCTCGTCGTTTAAATACGCCGCGTTGGGAACAATCAATACCCGGATCCCCTGCAGGCGTTTTGTGCTAAAGTCCAAATCCGGAATAAAATTATACGGTATATGCCGTTCCACCAGCACTCTCTCCACACCTTTTATAAATACGCCGTATCCATCCGCGCTTTCCGAATCATTCCCAAGGGCATCCCGGCTGTAGCGGGAATAAAAAATTCCGGCCTCTGCCTTAGGCCGCTGTCCGTCCAGCCACGCTTCATTATCCCGCAAATAGCGGTACACTTCCGTTTCGATTCCCTCGTTGCGCCGGTCAAAGGTTCCGCCCGGGTGCTGGCCGTTAAACATACAGTTCCAAAATCCCGCTCCCACGCCAGCCGCCTGCCACATCCAAATCTTTGTCTCCACACAAGGCGCTTTGACATACCTCCATTTCGTCCCGTTATTCCCGCAAAGCAGCACACACTGCCTGGTATCGTCTATGGCTTTGAGAAACCGCATGCTGGATGCCGCATAAATCAGGTTATCCCACTTTTGTCCCGGGTTTGCAGACCCATCCAGAAATGCCGGGCTGACCAGAAAATCAAAGTGCCGACCCGCGCTGTATAAGTCAATACCGGTACGCAGTGCATTGGAGGCATGGAACATCCCGAAAATCTCCGCACAATACGCTTTATCCTCCCCGAAAGATTTTACCGTTTCCCGCATCCTTGCCAAATGGGCATCCGCACACTGTGCTTTCCAGTTCCGGTACTTTTCAAATTCCTTTGCTTCATAGGCAATCCCTTCCGGAATTTCTTCCCCGGAAGCCTTCCGGTACAGAGTCCGGCACCTTTGACAGTAACAGGGCCCGTCACCAAAACCGACACAGTTCTCCCATACGCCGTCTATCTCATACTTTTCCATTAATTTCCTGATAAAGTTTACCGCATGCCCGTTTGCATAAACGGCGTTATAGCAGGGCTTTCTCAGATCCGCCACGCCCCATCCCGTTTTGGGGCTGCCGTCCGCCTCTTGGGCAAACCAGTCCGGCCTCTGCTCGTAACGCGCCTTCTCCACGCCGCGGAAATCCACCCGCACCATAACCCGAATCCCGTTCCCATGGCATTCCCGCACCAGATCACCCAGCATATTTTCCTTGGTCATGAACCGGTTTTTGCGCCCCATCGGTTCATCATTATCAAAAAAATCAACGACACCGCCCGCATTCACAATAATGCAGTTGGTATAAGTCCGCTTCATGTATGCCACAACCGCCTTTGCATCATAGTCGACAATATCCGGCTCCCGTAGCACGGTCTGCAGCATCCTGAGCTGTTTTTGGTACCAATACCTGTTCTCTTCCATCGTCCGTCCCCCATGCTGTCCCTTATCCAATCTTACGGCCGTCCGGTTCGAAAGGATATACGTTATGCTTTGCCCGTTTCACAAAATTACATGCACCTGATTCCCCTGCATCCATTTTTCCAAACTGTCAAATACGATTTCCGCACGCAAAACCATAGATTCCCTTGAGGCAAACGCAATATGGGGCGTAACCAGCGTATTGGGCGTATGCAGCATAATATGACCGGCCGCAAGCGGCGGTTCCGTCTCGAACACATCAATACCGGCCCCTCCAACCTTCCCGCTCTCCAAAGCCTTTGCCAGCGCATTATAATCCACGACAGGGCCGCGCGCGCAGTTAATCAAAATCACGCCATCCTTCATCCGGGCAATACGCTCCTCATTGATCAGATGCGTAGTCTCCAAAAGCAGCGGACAATGCAGCGTAATTAAATCCGACCGTTCCAGCAGTTCCTCCATCCCCACATATTCCGCCAACGCCCGGTTTTCCTCCCTGGGCACATTATCAAAGGCAAGTACCTTACAGCCGAACGCACCGCATAACCGCGCAACCCTTTTACCGATCGCACCCAGCCCTATAATGCCTACCGTTTTTCCTTCCAGCTGTCTGCCCACCAAGCCTTCCTTGGTGCCCCCGTTCCTACACCTTCCTTCCACTTGGCTGACATTGCGAAGCAGGGACAGCATCATACAAATTACCAACTCCGCCACGGACTCATCGGAATATCCCGACGCATTGCTGACTGCAACACCACACGCCCTGGCAGCCTCCAAATCCACATGATCCACACCCGTAAACGCTACGTTGATAAATTTCAGTTTCGGACAGCTGTGAATAACCCTTCCCGAAAGCGGCATATTGGCAATCATAATCACATCCGCATCTTTTGCCCGCCCAATCAGTACATCCTCGTCCTCATCCCGCTCATAAGTGCAAAATTCATGCCCCTTTTCCCGCAGTCTGGCTGCAAACTTATCCAATACTTCCTGGGAAACGGCCAAAGATTCCAACAATACAATTTTCATAACACACAATCTCCTTATCTTTTGCATTTCTTTTTTGTTTAAATTTGTTTGATTTTGTTCTTTATTGTTTTATATTACTATACCAAAAGATGCTAGTCAACATTTTTTTTCATATTTCAGTATGATAAAAAAGTGTGCGCTTTGCGCACACACCACGTCGAGCGCGGTTGCCGTCAGGCAACTTTTTTCCCGCGCGCGAGTACGCATTACCATTCCGCCACAGTGCGATATATCGCTGTAAAGTATGCCGTTGAATTTTACAGCAAATCAGGGTATATTAAAGGCAGGAAAGGAGAATGTGATTATGCCGAATATCAAACCAATCTCTGATTTGAGG
>CARDPF010000169.1 GCA_948960675.1 uncultured Eisenbergiella sp. | reverse complement strand
CGAGATGCTGTTGTGTGACTGGAGTTCAGACGTGTGCTCTTCCGATCTGAAAATTCCCCGTTTTGGATGCCACCATGTGTAAAGTGGCATTGCCTCCCCCAGCGCCCTCCTCCCCCTTGCCATAAGTCAACCGCTACGGCCCAGCCAAACAAGACAACCTATCACAAGCCACCGCATCTTTTCACTATAGCAGGAAAAAGCCAAATGGAAAGATACAAGAATTTAGAAAAGCCCCCCTAAAAAGAAAAACCTAAAAAAATGGCAATTATTGAAGAGTCACCCGGTTTTAAGGCAGAAGACGGGCAGGCAAGTATATGCGCCGCAGGCTGCTTGATCCGAAACGGGGAAATTCTGCCAAAGTGCAGGCTGTCCCTGCGACAGGGTGCAAAACCGTTCAAACGACAGTGCGTTTTTTGCGCCCTGTTGCGTTTAGGGACGGCGTGCACTTTGGCAGAATTTCCCGTTTTGGATCCCGCAAGCCTGCGGCGCATATACTTGCCTGCCCGTCCCCTGCCTTAAAACCGGGTGGAGGGTTCCCCCTAATCGCCGCCCTGTGCAAATTCTTTTTTGTATTCGCCGGGCGTCATTCCCATCGTTTGCTTAAAGCGGCGGATGAAGCTGCTGACATTGATATAGCCCACCTGCAGGGCAACCTGCTGCAGGCTGTGGCCCTGACGCAGAAGCCGGGTAGCCAGTTCCATTTTCAGCTGCGTGGTATAATCCAATACGGTAACACCGTTTTTTTGCTTAAAAAACCAGCTTAAATAACTGTTGGATACATGAAAATGGTCGGCGAGAACCTGCAGGGAAAAGGCGGGATCGGTATAGTTTTCCCGGATATAGGCGGCGATCTTTTCCGCGTCCAAATTGGATTCCTGATTTTCCTGCTGCCGGGAGGGGACAAGGGCGCGGCAGGCAAACAGGGAACGGAAGCCCTCTTCCAGCTGGTTGTCGGAATGCATCTCCAAAATATTTTGGATGGTGAAAGGCAGCCGGTCCGCATCGGGATAGGTGATAAAAAGCTGTAACAGTAATTTTTGGCGCATACCGAAGGAAAGGCCGTCCTGCGCCATGTCGGCAAGGAGGCTTTCCCCCCAGTTTTTCAGTCCTGCCTGATCGGCGGTGGAGAGGCAATCGTTGATCCGGTTTAACAGCCTGTCATAATGGGGCTGGCAGCGGCTGTCGTTTTCTTCCCCTTTCCCTTGTTGGGAACGGGTGTGGGGCGATTGCTGCAGGTAATGCAGGCTGAGCGTTTCCGAATAGGCGTTGTGGATATCCAAAATGCGCAGAACCGGTCGGCTGATGAGGAGCCTAAGGCCGGCAAGTTGTTTGGGGCCCACGGGAAGCGCATCCCCTGCGCCGACCAGCCAGACGCAGACGTCGGCAGTTTTATGCACATAGTAGCTATATGCGAGGGTGACATGGAAGCCTGCGGCTTTGGAGAGCAGCGGTTCCATGTCCGCGCCGGTCTGGTCGGGGGGAAGCAGGACGCAGTAATGGTACGTTGCCGCAAACTCCATCATGCTTTCCTCACACTGTATGGTGAAATCATTTTCGTAAAGATAGCGCCCTTCGATCAGGGCGTAGAGAATTTCCTGCCGCCGCAGGGGAACAATCTGCTTGAGGCGGGCTTCATAGGAATCGGTGAGTTGTAACAGTTGCCGCCTTTTGCGCTGCCATACAAACAGTACCAAAAGCGTGCCCAGCAAAAAAAGAGCGGCCAGCAGGGCAAAAACCAGGTTCCGGAAGCCGAGAAGGCGGGCCAGGGTATCTTTGCTGTCTGCAATGCCTGCCAGACTGACAATACCTGAAAGGAGCGGGCTGTAGGTATAGAAAAAAGCGCCGTCCGCATAGACGGCGGGGGCAGGGCCGTCTGCATCCGCAGGCGTGAAGGCTTTTTGGGGAAAGGCCTGCAGCTGCGCCTCATATTCCGGATTGGGATTGAGGGCGGCAAAATCCGGGCCGACAAGATAAAGATACCCGCCGCTGCCGTTGTTTCCAAGGAAACGGTTGAGTTTTTCGGTGTCCACTAAAAATGCCATTGTGCCGTAAATGGTTTCACCCCTGGCACAGGGAAAGCAAAAAAGAATGTATTCGGCTTCCTTTTCCGCCTGATTCAGGCTGCCGGGCAGGCCGGATACCGGAAGACAGCATATGGTGGGAGTATTTTCCAGCAGGGCGGCGGCCTGTTGGGGACTAAGACCGGAAAATTGCAGATGACGGTAGAAATTGTCCCGGGTAAAGCTGGTTTGGCCGGAATAGACGTAAAGGTTATCACGGTAAATCATAAAAATGTCCTGCACAAAATCGTAGGAGAGGCCGGTACGGTTGAGCAGGCCGATCAGCTGGGAGGCGGTGGTGATTTCTTTTTCCAGATTGACCGGGTGGCCAAAGCCCGAATAGGCGGCGGCAGTGGCGGCCATGGAAAAAGATTCCAGCGTATTGGAAAGATTGTAGCTGGCGGTAGACATCCTAAGACTGTGGTTGGACTGCAGTTCTTCCCGGATAATCTTGTCCGAGATGCGAAAGACTGCGGAGGAAATGCAGACGGCCGGAATGAAAAATACGAAAAAATAGGAAAAGAACAGTTTAAACTGTCGGTTGGACAGCATTTTTTCTTTCATGGAATACCCCTTTCCCAACCGGGACAAAGCTGTTTTGGCTGTGGCTCCCAATTGCTGCAATTAACAAGAGTATACAAAAATTTTGCCTGATATGCAATTCTTCAAGTGGAAAATCCAAAAAAATGTATAAAATTCTTGGGCATTTCCAAAATGTTTTGGATATGTTACCATGATGCTATCGAAGCACAGGGGATGTGCATCGGCGCGCAAAGGTTAAAATGCATTTTGGCAAACTTCAACTAAAAAGTACATAGGAAAGAGACAATGCAGAGGAGGTAAAGGATACGTGAAAAGGAATCCGGGAAAATGGATGGCACTCGGTCTTACCGGGGGATTGGTTTTATCCGTGCTGGCAGGGTGCGGTGCACAGGGGCAGAATGCGGACGGTACGGCAAACCGGGAAGTGCAGGCGCAGGAGCAGCAGGGGGAAAAACAAGATGCAGGACAGGAAGCGGTTCCCTCCTATTTCAATGAGACGGGATATCCCATCGTGAATGAGCCCATCGAACTCAACGTTATGGTTGCGGTGGGGCCTATGAGCGGCGATTTTAATGAAATGCCTGTATTTGTGCAGCTGGAGGAAAGAACCGGGATTAAAATTAATTTCGAACAGGTATCCCCTTCGGCGTGGACGGAGCGGAAAAACCTGGCGTTGGCAAGCCAGGACATGCCCGACATTATTATAGGGGGCATCGGCGGCATGTCGGATTCTGAGGTGAATAAGTACAGCAGCCAGGGAATCATTGTGGAACTTAACGACTATGTGGAAAAATATGCGCCCAATTTCAACAAGCTGTTGGAGGAGAAGCCGGATTTGGATGCGGTAATCCGCAATCCGGAAGGAAAAATGTATGGGCTTCCTTTTTATCAGGAATTGGTGAGCGAGAGAATTCCGGACAATCTTTTTATCAATAAGAAATGGCTGGATAAGCTGGGGCTTGCAGTACCGGAAACCACGGAAGAATTTTATGAGGTACTCAAGGCATTTAAAACGCAGGATCCCAACGGAAACGGACTTGCGGATGAGATTCCGCTTACTTATAGAAGTAATCAGAGGCTTACCGGGGAATTATCCCTGTTTGGAAGCTTCGGTGTGGTGGACAACGACAGCCATTTGATGATTAAGGACGGAAAAGTGTTATTTTCCCCGATGGAGGAAGGATATAAGGAGGGCATTGCCTTTATGAACCGTCTGTACGGGGAAGGTCTGATTGATCCGGAAGTGTTCACCCAGGACCAGTCCCAGTATATCGGAAAAGGACAGGCGGAAGAGGAAATCGTGGGGAGTTTTATCATCTTTGGCGATGAAAATTTTGCAGGCTTGGAGCGGGCGCGTAACGATTATGTGACTTTACTTCCCCTGAAAGGGCCAAACGGGGACCGGTTGTGGAATAAATATGCCACCGGATATGACACCAATGCGTTTGTGATCACCAAAAATAACAAATACCCAGAAGCGTCCATCCGCTGGGCGGACGAGTTTTTCACGGTGGAGACATCCATGCAGGCGATTCAGGGGGAAATCGGTGTTAACCTTGAATATAAGGACGGAAAATACTTCATCATGGATCCTCCGGAGGGCTCCTCTTTAAATGAGATCCGTTCCAAGATTTGTCCGGCTTCTTACACATTCGGTATGATGACCAGGGAAATGATTGATAATACCGTGTTTAAAGAAGACATGACACGGAAGCTGGAACGCTGCAAGCTTTATGATCCTTATACGCCTGAGGAAATTTTGCCGGTGCTGCGGCTGCCGCAGGATAAGCTGGAGCAGCGGGCCAATATCTTTACCGACTTAAACAGCTATGTGGCGGAGATGAAGGCGAAATGGGTGACAGGGGAAATGGATGTGGAAAAGACCTGGGACGAGTATGTGGAAACCCTCAAAGCCATGGGTGCAGAGGATTATGTACAAATTTATCAGGAAGCCTATGACGCTTACAAGGCGCAGTAATCCCATGCCACTAAAAAAACGGTTATTTGGAATCGAAGGCCGCCCGTGAAGGAAGCGGGCGGCCTTCGTGCGCTAAAAAACCCGGCGGCATGCCGCAAAATGCTGCCCGGGGGAAACGAGGAGGCTTAGTGTGAAAAGTAAGCCGGATGGCTTATTTTTCACACGGCAATTTGTGCCGGAGCGTCACAGATTGCTGTGATGGCAGAAGAGAATCCGCAAACGCGAATTCTCTTTGCCCCGTCGCGTAAACGCTCCGGAATGGAGATTTTTATGGGGAATCGACAAACCATAAACGGAAAGGGAACGAAAAAGAAGGGGCTGGCCGTGCGGCTCAAGGCCCACTGGCAGCTGTATGTGCTGCTTTTTCCGGCACTGCTTTATTTTGCCGTGTTCTGTTACGGGCCTATGTACGGCGTACAGCTGGCGTTTAAAAATTATAATGCTTTGGACGGCATTACCGGAAGCCCCTGGGTGGGATTCACCCATTTTGAACGGTTTTTCCATAGCTACCAGTTTGGGAAGCTTTTGAAAAATACGCTTTCCCTAAGCGTAATGCAGATGCTTTTTGGGTTTCCGCTGCCAATTGTGCTGGCGCTTTGCTTAAATTATGCCAGAAGTGCAAAGTTTAAAAAATTCGTGCAGACCATTACGTATGCCCCCCACTTTATTTCCATTGTGGTTTTGGTGGGAATGCTCAATATTTTCTTTTCCGTCAACGGCGGGCTGGTCAATGGGGTGATCACCGCACTGGGCGGGGAGGCGGTACTTTTTATGGGAAAGGAGCGGTATTTTCGGCCTTTGTTTGTGGGTTCTGGGATCTGGCAGAATATGGGCTGGAACGCCATCATTTACCTGGCGGCGCTGTCCGGGGTGAATCCGGAACTGCATGAGGCGGCAGTGGCGGACGGTGCGGGTAAGCTTAGCCGGGTATGGCACATTGATCTTCCTGCCATACGCCCCACCATCATTATCATGCTGATCCTAAACTGTGGCCAGCTGATGGGCCTGGGCTTTGAAAAGGCGTTTTTGATGCAGAACAGCCTGAATGTGGGAAAATCCGAGATTATCGCGACTTATGTCTATAAAATCGGTCTGTTGGATGCGCAGTACGGGTTTGCCACGGCGGTGGGCCTGTTCAATTCCGTTATCAATTTTGTGCTGCTGTTAACGGTCAATTATATTTCCGGCAAGGTTTCGGAAACTTCGCTGTGGTAAAGCAAATGCCGGCGGCAGCGGCGTCCGTGTAAAAACGCAGGGCGGCCGGCAGAAGGAGGTGCATATGAATATCGGTACACATAAGTTTTGGGCGCAGTCTGCGGGGGACAAGGTTTTTGATATCGTCAATCATATTTTGCTGGTTGTGGTTGCGCTTGCGGTTTTTTATCCCCTGTATTTTATCGTGATCGCATCCTTTTCGGATCCGGCGGCGGTGGCCTCCGGCAACGTGCATTTTTGGCCGAAAGGATTTAATCTGGACGGATATGCAAGGGTGTTTGAGAATCAGAAAATCTGGCTGGGCTACCGTAATTCCATTTTTTACACGGTGATCGGAACGGCGGTCAATCTGGCCCTCACCATCATGGCGGCCTACGGGCTGTCCAAAAAAAGCATGCCGGGGCAGGGGATATTGATGGGACTGATTACGTTTACCATGTTCTTTGGCGGCGGCCTGATCCCCACCTATCTCTTAGTGGATAAGCTGGGCATTAACAATACCATGTGGGCGCTGGTGCTGCCGGGGGCGGTGAGCGTGTACAATCTGATTATTGCCAGAAGTTATATGTCGGAAAACATATCGGGGGAACTGGAGGAGGCGGCGCGTCTGGACGGCTGTTCCTATTTTAACCTTTTTTTCCGGATTGCCCTGCCCCTTTCCAAGCCGATCATCGGTGTGGTGGTGCTGATGTATGCGGTGGGGCATTGGAACGAATATTTTAACGCCCTCATTTACCTGCGTGACCAGGGCCTCTATCCCCTGCAGGTGATTTTGCGGGATTTGCTCATTCAGACGGAGCAGGCGGCCAATATGGGCGGGGACGCCAGCGTCATGGAACTGCAGCGGATTGCGGATATGCTCAAATATGGGGTGATCGTGGTGTCTTCGCTTCCGGTTTTGTGCATGTATCCCTTTATCCAGAAATATTTTGCCCAGGGCATGATGATCGGATCCCTAAAGGGATAAGGGTTTTGGAGTGCCCGCATAAAGCGGGCGGATGGGAGCAAAAATGGTTTGTACGCTTGTTGGTGATATGTACCGTGGCAGTTACGGCAACTATAATCCGTGGGATCCCCCCTTTGTTCCCGGCCGGTCCGTGGCCCTGTGCTGCGGACAGCGGGACCGGGCAGCGTTCCAGCTGCTGTTGTTTGACAGGGACGAAGACCGGATACTCACCGTGGCCAACGAGCCTGCGCTGCATAAGGTTTGGCCGCTTCCGGTTTGCCGGATTGGCTGTAAGCTGCCGGGGACAGGGGAGGACTGCCGTGTCAGCCTGTCCCTGGTGGAGGATGTGCGGGACGACGACGGCAATTATAA
>CARDPF010000168.1 GCA_948960675.1 uncultured Eisenbergiella sp. | reverse complement strand
TTTCCACCCAGAAAAGCAACTGTGATGAAGTCAATAACAGATATATGAACGTTTTGGCAGTGGGTAAGTTTGACGGCACAGCGGAAGAATTTGTGGCAGAATGGCAGGATGAACTGCGCGCCGCCGGTGTACAGGACATTGTAGACGAAATGCAGAGACAGGTGAATGAATTTTATGGCGTTAACCTTGCACCGAAGCAGTATTGATAAAGCATCAAAAAGGAGCCGTCCGGCTCCTTTTTGATGCCTATGGCGGCGTGCTAAGCCCAGTATTTTTCCGCCAGCGCATCCGTGCGCCTGCCGATTTTTTGCAGCATTTTTCCGGCCTCTTTATCGCCGCAGGCGTATTCCTTCATCAGCCTTCCCTCCTCGAAGCAAAGCGCATCATGCAGCGGCATATACTCATCCAGTAAAAACAGCACAAATTCCACCGTCCTGTTTTCCCCGTAAAGCCTGGGCAGCTTTTCGCCCTTATACTGCTCCAGTACGGCCACCCGCCTCTGTTTTACGGCTTCTATCAGGCTATCCTTGGAGCAGTCCCCTGCCAGCACGATCATCTTGGAAATTTCAAACCATTCCGCATTTACGGTTCCGTGGGAATCGCTGCTCCCCACAATGGGCACGGCGTTTCCCTCCTCCCGCATCTGCTGCCACAGGCTGACCTGCAGCTGGTTTTCCTCCAGCGTCTGTCCCCCTGTCAGTTCGATGGCGTCAAAAGGCTTATCCGAAAGCAGCCGCCTATACATCCCCATATGCATATGGTAGGCCTCCTCCTGAATCCAACAGGGATGCACCATCACGGCAAGGCCGCCCGCCTTTTTGATTTCCCGGTACACCCAGAGCAGGGACGCATATTCCTGCCGGTAGGCGCTGTCCATTTCCCCCAGCCCTGCCGCGATTTCCCCCACTTCTTTCTCGTAGCGTTGTGGTTCCTCCCGGAAAATTTGGTTGACGCTATAACTTCCCCCGAAATGAATGGTGTGGCAATGGTTTTTGGGCGGATGCACTTCCTCCCCGCAAAACAGCCGGAAACTCAAATCCAGCCCTTCATAAGCCTGTATGGCCTCCAGGGAGGGTTCATATAAGCCGTGGTCCGTGACAGCCAGAAAGTCAAACCCGGCCCGCCTGTAATTGGCGGCCACAATCTCCGGCCCTTCCTTTCCGTCCGACCGGTCCGTGTGGCTGTGCATGTCGCCCATGTAAGGCCGCAGCGCAAAAAAGTCCGGCCTAAGCGCATAAACGCGCAGTTCACACCGCTTTTTCCACGTCCCCTCTTCCCCTTCCAGCACCACTACCATGTACTGCTGTTCCGTCAAAAAATGCCACGAAAAACAAAGGCATCCCTCCTGCAGCTGCGCTTCGGCCACGGGATACGGCGCGCCGTCCACCCCGAGCAGCGTTTCATTCATCGGCACAATCCGCACCCTGTACCTTTTCCCCCCTGCAAACGCCACATGGCTGCCCAGTGGCTTTATGGTGATCCGCGCCTCCTTTTGCGTGCAAACCACCTTTGGGTAAATATCGTAATATTCCAATTCAGTTTTCATTTCCATATTCTCCTGCCCTGTTTGACCGTAACCGTCCGTACAAGCTTAGACGGTTACGGCGTCCGCGCGGCTACATTGCCGCGTGATCCCAAATACGGTACATCCCATTGTAAACATAGCGCTTACGGTTCCATGTCCACCGTTTCCCCCGGCTTTACACACACTTCCCTGCCGTCCGCCTCAAACCAAACCGTATAGGCCGTCGGATTATACACCCTGCCGTTATCCGCGCAAAAGACCAGCCGCCGGTATGCTTCCACATATTCATAGACCTGGATATTGGTGGCATACCAAATATCCTCCCTGCCCCCGGTATATTCCGCAAATCCTTCTATCACCTGCCAGTTATCCTTTTCCTCAAACTCATAGCTGTGCCCCCATAAGTAAAACAGCCAGGGACTTCCCTTCGGGCTTTCTTCCACAAACCTTTTGGCAAGCGGCATCAGCCTTTCATCATTGTGGTGGCAGGTCGCCTCCAACTGCAGCCAGTCTTTTGGAACCGCAAAGCCGCCGGAAGAAATCACTGTGCGCGCATACGCAATCCCCGCACACTTGATACATTGTATCACCCCGTCGCTGTACGTTCCGAAGGGATAGGCCATCCCTCGCACAATCCTCCCAAACTGCTTCTCCAAATTGAGGCGGTCCTGCAGGATTTCCTGCATGCAGGCCGCCGCCGGAAGCTGCTCCAGCCCCGGATGGGTCAGGGCGTGGACGGCTACCTCCATGCCGCTTTCCGCAAACAGTTCCGTCACCTGCTTCTTAGTCATTCTGCGGTGAATGGTTCCCGCCGGATAGACGGTTCCCTCCTTGGCATAGCAGCCGCTGTTTAGGTTAAAAGTACCCTTTAAACCGTTTTTTTGCAGGATTTCCACCAATCTCTTATCCTGCTCTACCCCGTCGTCATAGCTCAACGTGAGCGCCTTTTTCTTTCCGCCATAAAATCGCATAAATAGGTTCATGATTTTCCTCCTTCTGCCGCCGCTGCAATCACGCATTTTCCATACACACTTAGGAAAGCCCCACCGTCACAATTTCATACCTACGCACCGCAATTTCGTACCAGCCGTCCGCATTTTCCGAAAGCGTCCCCAAGTTCTCCTCTATCACGTTGGAACGGTACGCCTGTGCAAATCCCTCCTTTTTGAGGTATAATACGGTTTCCTTTCCGGTACAGTTGACAAAACGTGCCATCCGGTCCCTGGATTTGCGTTTTCCTTTCAGGTTGGAAAACAACAGGCCTTCCCCTTTCCAGACTAACCACGTCTTTTGGGCAGGCAGTTTCCCTGCGTGCACCCCTGTCTGTACCGTCCTCCAGGGCGTCTGGAAACGGTAAGCCGTCTCAAAGCCACAAGCATCCAGCAGATCGCCCGCAAAAAAGCGCAGTTCATACTCTACCACAACCGGCCTAAGCTGCTGGGAACGTTCCGTGAAAAACACGCCCCAGTCCCCCAATTCCCCCACGGCGCGCAAAAGCGTTACCGCCAGCGCATTTTCCTGCCGGGGAAGCACTTCATATTCATAAAGACCAATATTGGCGATCATGACGCCGCCTTTTTCGTCGTTTAATCCCACAAAGCTTTGCTGATGCTCGCATTTGCAGGGATTTTCCCAAAGCCTGCCATGCTCGTTGGGCCGCTTTACCACCTCAAAAACGGAATCCGCATAGTGATGGGAGCAGGAAATACCGGTGGGAACCACCACCCGCAGCCGGTGGTCTTTTGCGGTATTGTCAAACTCCGTCCGAAACTGCAGGGTATCCGCCCCCCTCTCCAGCGTCACAAAAGTGTGCAGGACAAGCTGCGTCATCCTGTGGGATCTCGCACAGGTTCTTTTCATAAACTCCACAAGCCCTTCCTGCTCTGCCCGCAGCTGTCCGTCCGCAGATACCGGAACCGTCAGGGTATGGGTAATCTCATAGACCGCCCGGAAAGGGGTGTCCTCCAAAAGCCGTACCTGCGCCTCTTTTCCTTTGGTCAGGATGGCCGGATTATTTTCCGGGCAAAAATAAATATACTCATTGCCTGCATCCAGGGTATCCTCAAAATAGCAGATGTCCCTGTACACCCTCTGTGTGGCCTTGTCCAGTACCGTCAGCGTACCGTCCCGGTTAATCGTAACGTCCAGACAATCATTCTCCATCCGGTTCTGCCCGGTGACAAGGCTTTTGGCGTCCGCCTGCGCGCAAGGTTTTGTGCAAGGCAAAGCATCCGCATCCACCAGCGCATAGGAAGTATATCCCAATGCGGGCACATTTTCGGCAAACAGGGTCACCCGCACCTGTCTGGCCATATAGGGCTGGCGGAAACGGTCCTCCGGCAGGTCATAGCCAAACTGCACCCCCAAATCCTCCACGGCCGCCTCCACGGCATTTCCTTCCCGGTCTACCACGCAATAAGCAGGCAGGTTCCAATTCTGCATCTCTGTCCGGCCGTCCCAAAGCCATTTATTGTAATCGCGTTTTACATCCAGCACTGCCGTCACGCTTCCCGTACGCCTGCTTCCCGTCGTATTAAACACCACGAAGGGAACGGCGCTTTCCCCATAACGGGCAAAGCAGGAAGTATCCACCCGGTCTGCAAGCCACCCGGACGCATCCTCTATGATGGTATCCGCCACCTCCCGGCTCCGTTCAAAGCGGACTTCCATTTCCTTATTCACCTGATCCACGCTGCAGCCGCAAATACTGTCATGGGGATGGTTCTGCATGAGGATTTTCCACGCATACTGCAATCTGTCATGGGGATATGGTTTTCCTTCCCAAGCGGCAAGGGCCGACAGCGGCTCCGCCTCCCTCTCCAGCGCCACCTCGCACTGGCGGTTCAAACGTTTCAAAACCACATGGGAAGAACAGGTATTGACCAGCGTATACCACCCGTTGGTCTCCTGACTGGTCAGTTCCCCTTTCACCGTACTGAGCCTGTCTTCCACCGCCTCCTTGACGCTTCTTACATAGTCCTCAAAATTGGAATGCTTAAATTCCAGTTCCGGATACAGCCTCCGGGCCGTCTCAATAGCCGCTGATAAATCCTTCTGTACCGGCTGGTGGTCGCAGCCATTCATAAACAGCAGTTCGTCCGTCGCCGCAAACATCTGGGCCTTCGCAAGCTTTTCATCCCAAAACGCTTTCGCGGCAGTCTCCTCCACCGGAATCTCGGCCCCGTTGTTATACCAGTTGGCAAACAAAATCCCAAGCAATGCGGAACCGTCCGGCGCTTCCCAGATCATCTCGGAATAAGCGGATTCGTACTCCCCGCCGCTTTTTAACTCGTTGTTAAAGCCTACGGGTTTCACACCACGCCCAAAGGCCACCGCCTCCATGCCCGCCTGCTTCAAAAGCTGGGGCATCTGTCCGGCGTTTCCGAAAGCGTCCGGAAAATACCCCACCCTCGTCAGGTTCCCGTACTTTTGGGCATCCCCCATCCCTGTCTGGAGATTTCTCACGTTCGCCTCCCCGCTGGTGAGAAATTCGTCCTGCAGAATGTAAAAAGGCCCGATGCGAAACCGCCCCTCTCTGGCATACTTCTCCACCGCCTCCCGCTTATCCGGACAGATTTCCAGATAATCGTCCAGCATGATGGTCTGCCCGTCCAGATGGAAGCTCTCAAACCCGGGGTCTTTCCCAAACAATTCCAAATTTGCATCCATCAAATCCAAAAGCTTCATCTTATGCCGCTCCAGCGGCATGTACCACTCCCTGTCCCAATGGGAGTGGGAAATAATGTGTACCGTCTTTTTTTTCATACCCTCTTTCCCTCCTTTGCCAAAGGCACTGCGGCAGCCATGGCAAAACTGCCATACAAATTCCCTTTACCCCTATTATAATGATTTCCGACACAATTGCCAATCACAATTTCTTTATTTCTATCCCCAAATGGCAACAGTTCACACAGCAATGTCATTTCGTTTAGCCATGGGCTTTGGCGGTACGACGGCAGGCGCGGCAGGACAGCCCCCTTACAGTGCGCATTCCCTGACACTACCCCCATACATATCTCCTGTTAAAAATGTGCAAAAGAAAAGCATCTCCAAAGAGATGCCTTCCCATACAGGATCCATCCGCCAAAAAACCGTAATCTGTACCCGCCTGTTATTGTGTCCCTGTCACCCTCTGCACTGCCCCTTTTCCCGGCACACACTTTTCCGGCCATGCAGCAGACCAAATGCACGTTTTCTATAATTCCATGTCCAGCGGTTTATCCAGTTCCTCCGAAACATATTTTCCGTTCTTTTTCCTCTGCCGCACACACTCCGACAAGAGGTATTCGATCTGTCCGTTCACGGAACGGAAATCGTCCTCCGCCCAGGCAGCGATCTGGTTATACAGCTTTGCGGAAAGACGCAGCGGAATCTGCTTTTTTTGATCCGCCATATCAGTAGAGGCTACCCGAATTTACAACCGGCTGGGCGTCCCGGTTTCCACACAGAACCACCAAAAGATTTGATACCATCGCTGCCTTCCTTTCGTCGTCCAATGCAACCGTATGCTTCTCGTCCAGACGCTCCAATGCCATCTCCACCATGCCCACCGCGCCGTCCACAATCATCTTGCGGGCGTCCACAATGGCCGAAGCCTGCTGCCTTTGCAGCATCACCGCCGCAATTTCCGGTGCGTAAGCCAGATAAGTAATCCTGGCCTCCAAAATCTCCAGGCCGGCGCCCGCAACCTTTTTCTGGATCTCGTTGCGGATACGCTCCGCCACCACATCACTGGAACCGCGCAGGCTTCCCTCATCGGCGATGCCGTCCCCGGTGGTATCCACATTGGGGGCTGCATCGTAGGGATATAGCCGGACGATATTGCGCAGGGCACTGTCACACTGCAGGGAAAGATACTCCTTATAGTTATCCACCTCAAATACGGCTTTTGCAGTGTCCGTCACCTTCCACATAACCGCAATCCCGATTTCCACCGGATTGCCCAGACAGTCGTTGATCTTCTGCCGGTTGTTATTGAGCGTCATTATCTTTAACGAAATCTTCTTGCCCGCAGATTCAGTGGCCACAGTCTGCGCGGCGGCCTGCGCCGTAGTGATCTCGAATGTGCCCGGAATGCCGCTGACATCCCCGCTCTGCTTCAACCGGGTTCTTGCCGCCGGGTTCACCGCCGTGCAAAAAGGATTCACAAAATAAAATCCCTCCTCCCGGATCGTCCCCACATACTTGCCAAACAGTGTCAATACCAATGCCTCCTGCGGCTTCAAAACCCGCAGCCCGCAAAACGGAATCCATCCCAATACCATCCAGATCCCTCCGGCAACAGTCATGACAACCGACCACCAGAACGCCTTGTGATCCGTCTGCACACAGCCCAGAATAAAAACAGCAATCCCTGCCACATACAGCAGGAAAAACAAAAGCAACATCTTCATTCCGTTTTTCTTATTTCCCAATATCTTCTCCTGCATTCCATAGCCCTCCTTTGTTTGATATCTTCATGATATCATTATAATATATTTTTGTCAATGACATTTTCCAGAAAACCGTAGAAACCGGTAACAGTTCGTTACTATTCACGGCCAATGTCACTTAGTTAAGTCACGGGTTTTGGGGGGCTTGCCAACGGGCGGGGAAG
>CARDPF010000167.1 GCA_948960675.1 uncultured Eisenbergiella sp. | reverse complement strand
GATGCTGTTGTGTGACTGGAGTTCAGACGTGTGCTCTTCCGATCTATTTCATTTCAGCCGCCGGTTTACCACTGCAGGCGTGCGACGAAGCACTTCATTTTGGACGGCAACCTGGAGAAGGAATTCTGGCAGGATGCGGAATTTACGCAGGATTTTGCCGACATCGAAGGGGAAAAAAGGGAAAAACCCCGTTTCAGGACCCGGGCCAAAATGCTTTGGGACGATGAAAACCTTTATATTGGGGCAGAACTGGAAGGAAACGAAATCTGGGGACACCAGACGGAGCGGGATTGTGTGATTTTCCAGGACAATGATTTTGAGATTTTCATTGATCCGGATTCCGACACCCACCAGTATTATGAATTTGAGATGAATGCCAAAAATACGGTGTGGGATTTGCTGCTCACCAAGACCTACCGGGACGGGGGAAAACCGGTGAACGGTTTTGACATGCATGGCATGAGGAGCGCCGTCCATATCGACGGTGTGTTAAACGATCCGTCTGCGGACAACAGGCGGTGGATGGTGGAGGTGGTGATTCCGTTTTCCGCCGTGAACGAGTGTGCCAAAGAACAAAGGAGCCCCTTGCCGGGGGAATTTTACCGGATGAATTTTTCCAGGGTACAGTGGAAGGTGGATGTCAAAAACAATACGTTTGTAAAGCGCTGCGACGAAAACGGCAGGGTGCTGCCGGAGGACAACTGGGTATGGTCGCCCACCGGCATCGTTAACATCCATTATCCGGAACTGTGGGGTTTTGTCTTTTTTGCACAGGGCGATGAGAGTTATGAAATCCCGCAGGACGAAAAGGATAAATGGGAGCTGCGCAGGCTGTATTACAATGTCAATGCCTATTATGACGAAAACGGATATTTCCCGGAGCGCATAGACGAAATGATGGATGATTATCCCTATACCATCCGTCCGGTTTACACGCCGGCCAAGCATACCTTCGAGATTGTCTGCGACAGTAAGGACGGGCAGCGGGAACTTGCCATACAGGGGGACGGAAGGACTTACGAGTATCCCAAGCGGTAAATGAGGGATACCGATAAAAATGAAAAAGGCGGTAAAGAGAGGTATGGGTAAAGAAAGGATCGACGAGCAGGAAAACACCTCACTTTTGGGGGAGGCGTGCGGCGGACAGGTTTTGGAAGAAGCGGGAGGGGAGGACGCCGTGCAAAACGGCGTGCACAATTACAGCACCAAGGACCGGTATGTATGGCCCACGGATCCGGCTGTGCTTGCCAAGCTGGAATGGTTTCAGGATCAAAAGCTGGGCCTGATGATGCATTGGGGGGCTTACAGCCAGCTGGGGATTGTGGAATCCTGGGCGCTTTCCGATGCGGATGCGGATTGGTCCAGAACAGGGATTGACTGGGAGGCAACGGGGGAGGAGTTTAAAAAGCAGTATTTTGACTTAAACAAAACCTTCAACCCCATCCGGTTTGAGCCGGAAAAATGGGCGGATATTGCAAAGGCGGCGGGCACGAAATATTTGTTGTTCACCACCAAGCACCATGACGGCTTTTGCATGTGGGACAGCCAATATTCCGATTATAAGGTGACGGCGGCGGACTGTCCCTTTCATACAAACCGTTATGCGGATATTTGTGCACATTTGTTTGAATCCTTCCGGAAAAGGGAACTGGGCGTGATTGCCTATTTTTCCAAGGCGGACTGGCATGTGGACAGCTATTGGAGCGAAAGATACGAGCGGGGCAGCTACCAGCACCGGGGACCGTCCTATGATCCGAAGGAAGAACCGGCAGAGTGGGAGCGCTTTGTAGAGTTTACCCAGAACCAGATTATGGAACTGGGAAGCCGTTATGGCCGGCTGGACGGTATGTGGTTTGACGCCGGGTGGGTGTGTGCCAAAAACGGGCAGGATATACGGCTGGGGGAGGTTATTGAGCGGGTGCGCCGCTTCCAGCCCGGTATGCTCTGCGCGGACCGGACGGTGGGCGGCCCTTATGAGAATTATGTGACGCCGGAGCAGTGTGTGCCGGACGAGCCGCTGGGAATCCCGTGGGAAAGCTGCATTACGCTGGGAACCTCCTTTTCCTTCGCCTATGAAGACCGCTACAAAAGCCCGAGGGAACTGATCTGTCTGTTGGCAGACATTGTGGTCAAGGGCGGGAATCTGGCGATCAATGTAGGCCCCCAGCCAAACGGCTGCCTGCCCGCAGGGGCGGTGAAAAGCCTGCTTGGGATGGGGGAATGGCTGGAAGTGTACGGGGAGGCCATTTATGGCACCCGGGTTTGCGCCCCTTACAAAAAGGACGGTATCGGCTTTACGAAAAAAGGGGACTGCGTTTATGCCATCGAGACCTTTGGGGACGAAAACGAAAAGGTGTCAAAGGACGTATGGATTCCGTATGAAGGCCGGGTAGAAAAAATCACCGAACTGGACGGTGGGCAGGAACTTGCCTTTGAGAAAAAGGAAGGCGGGTATCTGGCGCATACAGCTAAAGAAACAGGGGGCAAAGCGCCCATCGGCAGGGTGTTTGTATTGCGGTGACAAGGGATTGCCAATTATTTTTGGAAGGAGAGAATACGGGCATGGTTACAATTGGGTTACAGGAAAAAATGCCGGAAGCGGCCACCGTGCGCTTTTTTACAAAGCAGGATGCAGAAGGGCTGCAAAAGGGGAAGCTTTTTGAAGGGGATTATTTGGAGAGCCGTATCGTCACCTGGGGGCAGGGGGAGGATTTTGCCGTTTACGTAGGGATCGGGGACGGGCTTAAAAACCTGACGGAAGTAAAAAATGTTTATGCCAAGGCGGTGAAGGAGGCAAAGGCCTATGCGGAGGAGTTTACGGTTCCCCTGCTGACCGCAAAAGAGGCAAGAAACGATGCGTTCGGGGAAGCGGATTTGCTGGGGGCGGCGCTGGAAGGGATGTTTTTGGCCTGCTACCGGCCTGCCCTGTACAAATCCGAACCCAAGGAAGAAAAGGATCCGGCAGTCACACTTTGCGGCGTGGCCGAAACAGAAGAAAACCAAAAGAAGCTGGAAGAGAAAAAAGCGCTTGCAGAGGGAATTTATTATGCCCGGGATGCGGTTAACAAGCCTTCCAATCTGCTCCGGCCGGATGCTTTTGCAAAAGAGGTGCAAAAGCTGTTTGAGGATCTTGCGGTGCAGGTTGCGGTATATGATGCAAAACAGCTGGAACAGATGCATATGGAAGCTTTGCTGACGGTGGGGAAGGGCAGCAGCTATCCGCCCTGCCTGACAGTGATCCGTTACCTGCCCGTACCGGGCGGGGAAATCACGGCCTTTGTCGGCAAAGGCGTGACGGTGGATACCGGCGGTTACTGTGTGAAACCGGCGGGATCCATGGCAGGCATTAAAGGGGACATGGGCGGTGCGGCGGCCGTGATTGCGGCCCTGTATGCGCTGGCCAAAAGTGGCGGCGCAAAAAATACGGTAGCGGTAATTCCCATGTGTGAAAACCGGATTTCCCCGGATGCAATGCTGCCCGGGGACGTGATTTCCTCCTACGGCGGTAAAACCATAGAAATCCTGAACACGGACGCAGAGGGCCGGCTGATTTTGGCGGATGCGGTGTCCTTTGCCGTAAAACATGAAAAGGCTTCCCGTGTACTGGATATCGCCACCCTCACCGGCGCGGCGGCCATCACGTTTGGAAAGTGCATGGCACCCGTATTGGCGGACGGGGAGGAATTTTATGAAGAATTTGTACAGGCGGCAGGGCGTTCCGGCGAGCATTACGTGCGGCTCCCGTTTTTTAAAGAGCACGAAAAGATGATTGAGAGCAAGTGGGCGGATGTGAAAAACGTGGGAGGGGAGACCTGCGGCAGCATCACGGCCGGCCTCTTTATAAGGGCCTTTGCAGAGGGAAAGGCCTGGCTGCATTTGGATATCGCAGGCGTTTCCGAAGCGTCCGCAACAGAACCTGTGCATGAATTTTTGGCAGGGGGCGGAACGGGCGCGGGAGCGGCCACTATGTTTGAGTTGGCAAAGTAGGAAAAGGCTTTATGGAATGCGCACGGCTGCGCGCATCAACAGGTTAACAATTTACAAATGTTAACTTCTGATTAAAATAATAGAAAAAGACGTTTCCGGGCATATGGAGGCGTCTTTTTTGGTGTTTTGTATAGAAGAATAAAATGCTTTTAAATAAAAATTAAAAAAAGCATAATAAATTTTGAAAAAAAGGCTTTCCTTTACAGCAATTTTGTAGTATGATAAAAGACATAGGGAAAACGTTTGTTAACAACTATTAACAAAAGAGCAAAAAGTAAACAAAAATTGAGCAGAGGGGTGAAACATTGAAAACAAAAGTTAGCAAATCAGGCATCCAACCTAAAAAGCGCAGTTTTTTTGAGACCTTGAAGAAGGATTGGTCCCTATGGACGTTCTGCATTCCGGGAATGGTTCTGACTTTCATTTTCAGCTACATTCCCATGTACGGCGTGCAGATTGCATTCCGCCGTTTCAATGCCAAGCAGGGTATTTGGGGAAGCCCTTGGGTAGGCCTTAGGTATTTCGAGCGTTTTATCAATTCTCCGTATTTTGAGCGGACGATTGTCAATACGCTGATTCTTAGCTTATACGGCCTGCTGGTTTCTTTCCCGATTCCGATTATTCTGGCGTTGATGCTGAATGCATTCCGGCACAAGCGGTACAGAAAGGTCATCCAGACCGTTACATATGCGCCCAACTTCATATCCACCATCGTTATGTGCGGTATGTTGATCCTGTTCCTTTCCCCGACCGTGGGTATCATCAATACCGTGATTAAGATGATGGGCGGCGAGGCGGTCAACTTCATGGCCAAGAAAGAGTACTGGCGGCATCTGTATGTATGGTCCGGCGTATGGCAGGGCATGGGCTGGAGTTCCGTTATTTATTTTGCCGCTCTGTCCGGCATCAGTCCCGAACTGCATGAGGCGGCAAAGTGCGACGGCGCGACGAAGTTCCAGATCATCCACTATATAGACTTCCCGTCCATCCTTCCGACAGCCACCATTCAGTTGATTTTAAGCTGCGGCAGCATCCTTTCCATCGGTTTTGAAAAGGCATTCGCACTGCAGAACGATTTGAATGTGTCCGTATCGGAAATCATATCCACCTACGTGTATAAGGTCGGTATGATAGACAATAACATGTCCTATTCATCCGCGATCGGCCTGTTCAATACCTTGATCAATATGGTCATGCTGATTCTGGTCAATAAGATTGCCGATAAGATGTCCGGCACAAGCTTATTCTAGCGAGGGGGAGAACATGGGAAAAAGAGAAAAAGAAATCGAAGTCGAAAAAAATATAAAACGCTGTAAGGAAGACGTGATTTTTGATACGGTCATCTTTATCATCCTGACCATCCTGCTTGTGATTGTGGCGTACCCCCTCTGGTGGGTTATTATTTCATCCTTCAGTGATCCCAAGGCAGTTTCCGGCGGGCATGTGATCTGGCTGCCGATCGGGTTTAACTTAAAAGGATATGCGGAAGTGTTTCAGGACGATTCCGTGGTGCGCAGCTTTTTAAATTCCGTTGTGTACACTGTGTGCGGCGTGCTGATCAATCTTGCGGTTACATTACCTACCGCATATGCGCTGTCAAGGGATAAGTTCTCCGGTAAGAAGTTCATCACCATTTTTTACGTGATCACGATGTTCTTCAGCGGCGGTTTGATTCCTACCTATATGGTAATCCGGAACCTGCAGCTGCTCAACACCATGTGGGCGTTGGTTCTGCCCGGCTGCTTGAGCGTGTACAACATGATCGTGGCAAGGACTTTCTTTAAGTCCAACATTTCTGAGGAACTGTATGAAGCGGCGGAAATTGACGGCTGTACGCAGGGAAGGTTCTTCTTCCAGATTGCGCTGCCCCTGTCCGGCGCCATCACGGCGATCATGGTGCTCTATTACGGCGTTGGCCACTGGAACTCTTACTTCTCCGCTTTGATTTACATGTCTGACCAGACGAAGTATCCGTTGCAGCTGGTATTGAGAAGTATCCTGATCACGAACGAAACTGCTTTGCAGCAGGCGGCGACCACGGCGGAAGCCAGGGCGGCCCTGAATGAGAAGAAGCAGCTGATTGAGGTTATGAAATACTCCCTGATCATTATCAGTAGTATTCCGGTTTTGGTTTTGTATCCTTTCATCCAGAGACATTTTGTAAAGGGTGTCATGATCGGTTCCGTAAAGGGGTAAATACATTCTGGTTGTTAACAAACGGTTTCTGTAAAAAGCTATTTTGTACCATGGTTATCAATGCGGCATATGCCGCTTGGTAGAATAAAAATAAGGAGATGAAAGAATGAAGAAAAAGTTAGTGGCAATGTTACTGCTGACAGCCATGACGGTGACGACATTGGCTGGCTGCGGAAATTCCGGCAGCGATTCCTCCGGAAATTCCTCGGCAGGAGACGACGCGCCCGCCGTGGCGGACACGGACGACAAGGATGATGCCGATGCGCCTGCGCCTGCAGAGGTGGACGCGGACGGCAAGGTGGATGGCCTGATGTATGCGGAAGGCCTGCCGATCGTGGATGAGGGAACCTACAGCTTCTCCATCTTCTGTGACGATTCCAGTTCTACCGGTGAGTTCTACATGATGGACGAATTCAAAAAGCAGACCAACGTGGATGTGGATCTGAGGATTTTTGCTTATGAGAACGCTACCGAGAGAATGAACCTGGATCTGAACTCCGGCGACTATGCGGACGTGATCGGCGGCTGGATTCTGTCCGATGCCATGATCCTGACCTATGGCGTGGAGCAGGGTGTGTTTATTCCGTTGGAGGATATTTTCGAGCAGTACTGCCCGAATATTTCCGCAATTTTGGAACTGCCCGGTGTGCGTGAGAAGATGACGGCTCCCGATGGACATATCTACACCATTCCTTATGTCTGCGGTGACGTGGCCGTAGGTTACAGCCCGTTTATCAACTCCCGCTGGCTGGAAAACGTGGGAATGGAGATGCCGACCACCACGGAAGAATTTGAAGCGGTATTGAAAGCGTTCAAGGAACAGGATGCCAACGGCAACGGCGACGCAAGCGATGAGATCCCGTTCTCCACAGACCCTAACAACAAGCATCTGGAGGCGATGGCCGGATATTTCGGAATGCCCATGGACAAGAGAGATCGGAAGAGCACACGTCTGAACTCCAGTCACACAA
>CARDPF010000166.1 GCA_948960675.1 uncultured Eisenbergiella sp. | reverse complement strand
AATTCACGGGCACTTTTTCCGCCGTGCCACCATCCTGTAAAGATACCCAAACTCCTGCGACCGCCCAAATACCAGCAAAAACAATCCGTTGAACACCAGCGTGACCACTACCGCCATTCCCGCAAAATTCCATACCGTCACCTGCGCAAGCCATGCCTGCCGCAGGGGAACCAAAACGGCCAGCGCAACGGCCATCACACCCAGATATTTGAAGGAATCTACAAAATAAGATTTCGCGCTTCTGTGGAAGCACACCCGGTAGATGACCACCGGCTTGGTGAGATTGGCAATCAGCCCGGAAAGTACCGTACCGATATAGACGCCCGCCATCCCGATTTTTGTCACCAGCGCCAGGGAAATCGCCAGATTGACCGCTCCCTGAATGAGTGTTAAGTATTTATCCTGTTCAAAGACCCCGGCCGCCGTTTTGAAGTTGGAGAGCACAATCCGCTCCCCCTTAAAAAAGTAATCCACCAGATACCAGACCACCACAGGCGCAGCCAGCACACGGGCCTTGTCCAGATACAGTTCGATAAAAGGCGACAGCAGCAGAAAAAATCCCACCGCCGAATAGCCGTATATCCAAATGGCGAAAAAGCGGTACACCTTAAACAGGGAAAACTGCTTTTCCTCCTCCTCCGTGGCAATCAGGTTGCCAAAGCTGGAAATCACCGAATTGAAAATCACGTTGACAAAATTGGAAGCGGAATTGACCACCAGCTTGTAGTTGTTTATCAGCCCTACCTGCACCACCCCTAAAAAACCGGAGATAATCACGCTGTCCGTCTGCAGTCTGGCCATGTCCCCCAGCCGGTGCATCATCAGCGCCCGCACCTTCCTGGCCACTTCCCTGCTCTCCTGCCGGGAAAGGCCTTCCACCTCTTTTTCCCGCAAAAGGGGATACTTGCGGTCCAAATACCGGCTCATGAAAATTTTCTGCGCAAGTTCTGCCCCCGTCTGGATCAAAAGATAGAGCAGGAAATTGGGCAGTATCAAAAGCGCTGCCACCTGCACCGCCATGGTGATCATTTTGGTCAGGGCCGCCGCGTTTGTCTGGATATAATTTTTCTGCTCCGCGTTGGCCAGACTATATTTATAGGCCATAAAGTAAGTGCTCACGGTATTGAATAGAAAAATCAGGTAGTAAAGCCGCAGGTCTCCCAGTGGAATCTGCCCCGGCTCTTTGACGATCCACTGCAAAAAGGGCGTGAGCAAAATCCCGGCGGTGGCGATCACCGCAGCGATGGCCCGATAGGCCCTCTTGTACAGAAGCATATAGGACTTGACTTTTTCCTTTTCCCCCCGGGCCACCGGTCCGTAAAGGCTATAGTTGACCGCCGTCCCCACGCCCAGTTCCGCCAGGGAAAGCATGGTGAGGATATCCGTATACAGCCCCTCCACGCCCACCAACGCATCGCCGAGGCGCATGACGAACACACGCCGGAGAATGAAATGCACCAGCATTGTCACCACATTGCCGCCTAACCCGAATAAAATATTTCTGGTTGCATACTTGACTCTTCCCATTTTCCTCTCCGTCAGCCCCCCTTGGAACCGCACACCGCCAAAAAGGCCAGGGCGCTGCCCGTCCCCCAAGGGTAACAGCCATAATTTTGGGGATATTCCGCAAAGCCCCTGCACTCCCCGGAGCAATCCCCCAGCCTTCCCTGCCTCCAGGACGATTCCAGCCTGTCCAAAAGCTGTCCTGCAAAGCGGCCGTAAAAACCCGGCGGTTTCCCTACAGGATCCCGCAAAAGCCCTGCCTTTCTTCCCCTGGCCAGGGCCAAACCGATCATTGCCTCCGCCGAACTATCCCTAGGTCCCTCCGTGGCGCAAAGCTGCCAGGAAAGGCCGCCGTCCGCCCTCTGCCAGACAGTGCAGGCCGCTGCCAGCCTTTGAAACGCCTGTAAAATCTCTTGGTAGGACGAAGCGTCCTCTGGAAGATACTGCAGGCTTTGCCCCAGCCCCAAAAGCATCCAGCCGCAGGCCCGGCCCCAGCCGATAATTCCGTACTTCAGGCCGGTTTTTTCGTCGTACCCGTGATAGGGCAGTCCGGTCTTTTCGTCCATGCCCTTTTGCAAAAACCGCGTCAGCTGCCTGACTCCCAACTCCACAAAGGAGGCATCCTTCCTGCGCACCCCGTATCCGCACAAAAAAGGGCACACCATCCCCAGGGCATCCGCAAACAGCCAGTCCGGATGGTGCTGCCGGTACGCCAAAATCCCCTCCGCCGTGCGCGCTACATGGACAATCCAATCCGCGCAGGCATCCTGTGTTTGTTTACACAGTTCCAAAAGTTCCTGCTTTCCTACCGCGTGGCAGGCATCCGCCCTGCCCTGCAAAACCGCATCCCCTATCCGCAGGGCAAGGTGTGCGTTCATAATGTTATCCACATAATGGATGGAAAATTTGCGGGTTTTCCACCGTTTCAGATACCCGGCTGCCACCTCCAGATACGCGCTTTCCCCAGTGGCCAAAAAGGCCTCCAAAAGCCCTTCCCCCAGCAGCGCACAGGGCCACGAAAAGGGGTCGATGGGGGCAACCTTTTGCCGCAAAACGCCGTATTTTAGCAGCCGCTTACATTTTTCCTTCGCAGTTACGGACGGATAGGTCGCAAGCTGCTCTACCGCCTGTTGTGCCAATGCCTGTATTTCCATATCTTTCTCCGTTTCCTCCCGCTTACAGACGCTATGGCGTTACCGTGCAGTCTTTGTCCAAACGGTAACGCCATGGCGGCCGCCGGCCGTCGCCGCCAAAATCATCCGGCCAGCCGTCCGATCATTTCCTTTACCCGGGACGCTTCCTGCCTGTAACCGGGCATCACGGCCCGTAAGTGCGCACCCATGGCCTGCTCCTGTCCCTGCAGCCATGTAAACGCCTCGATCAATTCCTCCCTGCGGGAAAGCGCCTGTACCGGCACTACATACCCTTTTGCCGTGCCAAACAAATCCTTTGCAATCCCTTCCGCCTTTACGGAATATCCCACCGCCAGCGTGGGCACGCAGGAGGAATAGGCGGCAATGGTCGCATGGGTTCTGGCGCCGATGAACATCCGGCAGCGTCCGATATAGCCTTTGAGCCGCACGGCGGAGGCGTCTTCCAACAAGACTACGCGTCCGGTTTTGGCAAAGGCCTGATACAGCTGCGAAAGCGGCTTTCGGTCGTCATTGTTTTCCCAGACCACATGGGGAATCAGCGCAACCTGCATGTCGGTGGACGCAAGGACATGGGCGATGAGGGCTTTATAATTGTCCATGGTGATCCCTGCCCGGGACTCGTTTTCCACCGCCATGGGACTCACATTGAGCCCCAGCGTATTGCCCCCTGCAAACCCTTCCGGCAGCGGGGCCATTTCCGGCTCCAGCAAAAAGGCCGGATCCGGACATAAATACACCTTATCCTTTTCGCATACCCTGCAAAGCGCCTCATAGGTGATGCTCTCCCTGGCCACAATGGCATCGTAGCGCCGCATATCCTCTACGATTTCCTTTCGCAAAAGAAGGGCAGGCTCAATGGAACAGCCCAGCAGCACCGTCTTGGCGCCCTGCCTGTGAAACACCCGGTTTGCCAAAAGCAGCCTGTCCAGCATATTGTCATAGCAATAATTGTCCCCGCCGATGGAAATATTGAGCCGGTGCAGGTTTTTCCCCAGAATATCCCGGTAGCGGTAGCGCATAAAGCTCTCCGGATCGCGAAACACCTTCCGCCACACATAATACCAGGCATGAACCAAAACGTTTTTTTCCAGATTCCTCTCCTCCACAAACGTGTCGCAGAGGGAAGCAAGGGAATATTTGCGATCCTCCCAGGGACGGTTGGTCATCAAAACGGCGGGCTTTGGCAGCATCTTTAAAAGGCTGTTGACGATAGCCTCGCAGCCGTGGTTGCCGCTCCCGGCATGCATATACAAAACAATCTTATCGTCCTTCATATTTCCTTCCCTCCCTACTGCAGCCTTCCCTGCGGATCCACAAAATGCCAGCCCTTCCACAACTCTTCCATCTCTTCTTTGACAAAAACCTGGCTGTTTTTGTGTACGGTGGGACGCACCATGATTTTATCCGGATGCCCGTTCAGCCTTGCCCCCCAAAAGCTAAAGGTGGAATTGGCACATATGTTATGCCGGCACCGGCTCATCAGCCACATATCGTAATGGTTGTCCCCACCGTGATTGACATCCACCACGGTACACCCTTCCTGCAAAAAATGCTTCCGCACATAAGGGATATCATCGGAAAACAGATAAAAACGGGCGTCCGGCGCCTGTTTTTTTACATAGTCCATGGCTCCCCGGTAATAATCCGGCGTACAGATATTGCCGAACATGGCGGCATTTTGCGGATTTTTGTAATCCCCCCGGCGGATATGCACGCTCACGGACGTCCCTTTTTCCATGGCGGCTGCCAAAACAGCGTTTTGCGGATTGCGGCTTTGGGGAAACCGAATCTGCTGCCGCAGTCTGTCCAGTATATCCGCATAATATTTTTCACAGGCAAAATATCCCTCCAGATAGCAGTCCTCAAGCGCAAAAATCTCCGGATGATACATCCCCCTCTCCAAAAAGCGGCGGGTCATAAAGGGAGCCAGCCTGCGCGCCAGCTTTCCGGCGATCCCGTCCCCCCCGGTCAGGGCACGCTTCTCCGCCTGCGTACACGCCTGATAGGCAATCCCCTCCAATTTGGAAAGTTCCAGACTGCGCCCGGTAATTTTCCCGCCTTCCCCTGCTTTTTGGTCAAACCAAGAAAGATCCAGACGGGATTGTTTTCCCAGCGCGAGAAACTTTTGGTAAAGCGCATATTGCTGCAGCTGGTTGCCCAGCCCCCCGGCTACCTGAATGATAATCATGCCCCTATTTCCTTCCCCTTTTCCAGCATCCGTACAGCCATAGATATCCTGCCGGAAAAGCCGCAAAAACCTTTACCTTCCAGCGGTATCCCCTATCCAGCCGGACGGTTGGCGCGCCCTGCCGCAGACACTGCCGCAGCTGGCGGTGACAATCCTGCACATAAGGACGGTTGGCGCGCCGCTCTTTACCTTCCAGTTCCGCAAGCTTTCCTGCCGTGAGCAAAATCCCTGTCATCAGGCGGGCCGCCAAAACAGCCCTGACTTCTTCCCTCTCCTGCTGCGTAAGACCTCCCTGCGCCCCTGCCCACACAGACAATTGCTCCCCCGCGATTTTCCAACACCGGATTTGATCCATATAGGCCGGTACAAACTTCCGGTTCATCGCCCCGTCCGGATTTTGAAAGTAGCCGTAGCCTGCAAAATCCACGGAAACCGCCCGGGTCAGATGGGGCGCAAGATCCACCAAAAACAGCATGTCCTCCCCGATGGTAAGTCCTTCCCGGAAACGGACGCTTTGCAGAAGCTCCTTTTGATACAGCTTGCTCCAGCAACGGGTATCATTTTGCAAAATGCCCTGCAGGACAAACTCCTTTTGGGTAAATACCCGGCCCTCTTTTTCCCCTGCACACGCCCTGCGCACGCCCTGCTCCCACTCCTGCAGGCGGCTCCACGCAAAAAACCGGCATCCCGCAAGGTCGCTTTTGGTGCGCGTCAGTTCCCGGTACAAAACCTCCAGCAGCTGCGGATGGATCCGGTCGTCCATATCCACGAACGTCACATATGCCCCCTGCGCACGCGCAAGCCCTGCGTTTCGGGCGGCGGAAACGCCTTTGTCCTCCATGGTAATCACCACGATATTTTCGTGGAGCCCTTTCAGCTTTTGGCAGACCTGCGCCGTCTGATCCTTGGAGCCGTCGTTGACCAGCAATATTTCCAACGGCCGATAGGTCTGCCCCAAAATGCTGTCCACGCAGCCTTCCAGATATTCCTGCGCGTTATGCGCCGGCACAATCACACTGATGAGCGGGTACTTTTCCCGGCCCTGCATCGTCACTGCCATGTCCCTTATCCCTTTCCCAGATAAAACAAAACCATCGCCAGCCGCAAAAGCCGTATCCTTGCGTCGTCCGGATGCTTTAACACGGCATACAAAAGCCGGTTGGACAGCCTGCGCACCTTAACCGGATTTTCCCGCACCAGTTCCCGCACATAAGGCTCCCGGCAGATCCGGGCAATGTTTGTAAGATAGCCCGCTTTATTTCCCCTGGCTTCGTTTTTCAAGACCAGCAGCAGCAGAAAAATATATTCCTTCCGCGCCTGCCCCTCCATAAAGCTTTGGGCTTCCCCCTCAAATTTATCCCCCAGCACCCGCCGCACAATGTGGTACAGCAGCTGAATGCTTTCATAAAATCCTACGTCATAGCCATGCACCATGGAAGCCGCCACGTAGCGGTAATGGTAATACGCCTTATGATCCATGACCACCACCCGCTCGCAATCGGCCAGGGCCGGAAGGATCAGCGTCATATCCTCCCCCATCCGGACAGCCGGATCGCTGTACACGGCATTTTTGCAGACCAGTTCCCGGGAAAGCAGCTTCATACAGCGGGAAATGCAGATATACCGCTCTTCATGGCCCAACAGGTTTCGTACCACCTCTTTTTCCAGCCGTTCCCCCGTATATTCCCCGGGGGACAGCTGCTGAAAGACAAACTTTTGTCCGCCGTCCTCTTTCTCAATCACGTAATCGCTGGCGATGACCTCACGCTTTCCGCCGGTCAAATGGGCCCCCATCTCACAAAGCATCGTATCGTCAATCCAGTCATCGCTGTCCACAAAGCAGATGTAATCCCCGTCCGCCGCCGCCACGCCCCGCTTCCAGGCAGACACCAGACCGCCGTTTTTTTTATGCACCACGCGGATTCTCCTGTCCCTGTAGGCAAAATCGTCGCACATCGCCCCACTCTTGTCCGTAGAACCGTCATCCACCAGCACGATCTCCATATTGCCATAACGCTGCCTGCACAGGCTTTCCACACATTGCGTCAAATAGCGTTCTGCATTGTAAACCGGCACTACGACGCTGATTTTATACCGTTCCATTTTATTTTGCCACCCTTTCATAAATTTGCAGCAAACGACGCATATTTTCTTCCATGGAAAATTCTTTCCCTACCGTTTCCCGGGCCTTTTGACCCAGCCGCTCGCACAGCGCCGGATCCGCCAGCACCATAAGAAGGGCCTCCAAAAGCGCGGCGGCGTCTTTTGGCTTTACCAAAATCCCGCTTTTTTGGTGGGAAACCATCATGGGAATGCCCCCGGTGTCCG
>CARDPF010000165.1 GCA_948960675.1 uncultured Eisenbergiella sp. | reverse complement strand
AGCATGACGAGGGATACTATTACGACATCGGTCCCAACGCCGGTATTACGTCCCTGAATCAGACTACCAGTGCGTCGGGTGACATTTTGGGAGGTTATTTGGAAATGTCCAACACTGACCTGGCCAACGAGATCAGTTATATGATTACTACGCAGAGGGGTTATCAGGCGAACACCAAGATTATTACGGTTACGGATGAAATGCTACAGGAACTCGTTAACATGAAGCGTTAATGCTTTTATCAGTAAAGGAAAAGCGGCTGCGGGGGCAGTCCTGCGGCCGCGATTTCGCGGCATGGCGGCTTGGGAAGGTATCATAGGGATGGCCAAAGAGTGGCCAAACCGTTACGGGGAGGGTGCGGAATTGATCGAACTGACCAAAATCAACGGAGAGATCATTTTACTCAACTGCAATTTAATCGAGTGTATTGAAACCATACCGGAGTCTAAGGTGGTAATGACAAACGGCAAATACCATATCGTACGGGAGAGCGGCAGGCAGATCATCGACAGGGTGGTGGAATATGAGCGCCGCATTTTCGGAAAGGCTGTCACCAGACAGGGCATAGAGGAAGCTGCCGAGCTGTAGGCAGAGGATAAAGACCGGGTGCAGACAGCAAAAGGGCAGTTGCGTTGCAGATAAAAAGGGCCCGGAGAGAAGAAACTGGAGGTCAGGTAAATGGATATCTCAACAATCCTTGGCATAATTATCGGAGTTGTTTTGATTGTGCAGGCAATCGGGCTGGGTTCCATCGGTAATTTTATCGATCCGGACAGTATATTGATCACGGTGGGCGGTACGGTTGCGGCAATTATCGCGTCGTTTCCTTTAAAGACGCTGGCAACCATGGGACGCCATATGGCGATTTTGTTCAAGGGAAACGCTTTTAAGCCCGAGGATGTCATCACGAAGCTGGTGGACCTGGCGCAGATTGCCAGAAAGGACGGCTTGCTTGCGCTGGAGGAGCAGTCGAAGGATATCAAGGATCCGTTTTTTAAGAGGGGGATCTTACTGGTAATCGACGCGATGGAGACCGAGAAGGTGAGGAGCCTTCTGGAGGAAGAAATCGCCGCAATGGATGCCAGGCATGATGCGGGAGCCGGAATCTATGAAAGAGGCGGTTCCGTGGCGCCGGCTTTCGGTATGATCGGTACGCTGGTAGGTCTGATTAACATGTTGAAAAGCATGGATTTGTCGGAAGGGTCTTCTTCCAGCCTGGGAACCAATATGGCTACGGCAATGGTAACTACATTTTATGGCTGTATTTTGGCGAACCTGATTTTTAACCCGATTGCGAAAAAGCTGAGGATTCGTAACGACGAGGAGATTCTTTACCGGCAGATCATTGTGGAAGGCGTCATATCCATACTGGGCGGGGACAATCCGAAGAGTTTGCGGGAAAAGCTGGTTTCCTATCTCTCGCAGAAGAGACAGGACAAGTATATGAACGGAGGCGGCAAAAAGGGCGGGTCAGAGGAGTAAGAGGGCCGGGTCCGGTTGATGGGATTGCCGGACGGATACAGGTGGTAATATGAAGAGACAGAAAAAAAATGAGGAACAGGGAAGCTGGATGGACACCTACGGCGACATGGTGACATTGTTGCTGTGCTTTTTTGTTCTGCTCTACAGCATTTCGTCAGTGGATCAACAGCAGTGGATCAATCTGGTCATGAGTCTGAATCCGAATGCCCGGGAACAGCTGGAGACTCCGCATGCACATGGGGAGGAAACCATGGGTGTGGAGACGGAAGTGGAAAGCGTACCGGGGCTCATGGAAAAGGCAGACTTTGAAGATATTTATGAGGCATTGATGGAGGCGGCGCAAAATCTGGGCGTGCAGGATCAGGTGACTATCAGCAAGGGAGAAGGGTATACGTTCATCTCTTTTAGGGATCAGGTGTTTTTTGACGGAAACAGCCCTACCTTAAAGGATGAGGGAAAAGAGATTCTGGATGCTTTTGTGGATGCCATGGCGCCTTCGGCAAGCCAGATCAAGGAAATTCAGGTACTGGGGCACACTTCGCAAGGTTCGCCGGACCGCCCAAATAATGTGATGACGGACAGGGTACTGGCGGCAGAGCGGTCCGCACAGATTGTGGCGCATATCCAGATGCGGGATTTCATAGAGCCTGCGCGGTTGGTGGGCATGGCGTTCGGACAGTTTCGGCCGATTGATACATTTGAGACCGCAGAAGGCAGGGCGCACAACCGGAGGGCGGAGATCCTGATAACGGAAACCGGTTCGGTGGAGAGAAGTTTGAGTTCTTATTACAAAGAAGTGTACGGCAGCGATACCTACGGCGGCTGGATGTCAGAGGACGTAGAAGAATAATGAGCCGTGAGAATAAACAGATGGAGCATGGGGTGACAGCATGGCTGATGTTTTAACACAAAGTCAGATAGATGCGCTGCTGAGTTCGATGCAGGGCGGTGGGGACACCCAGGAGAAAGAGGAGACTGCAGTAAAAGAAGAAAAATCCTTTCGGTTTTATGATTTTTACAGTCCGAAGAAGTTTACAAAGGACAGACTGCGGATCTTGAAAGGTGTCTACGATAACTACTGCCGTATCGCTTCCTCACAGGTAAACAGCCTTTTTCGCACAAATAGCGAAATGGAGGTTGTCACCGTGGAAGAACAGCGTTATTATGAATACAGTAATGCTTTGGCAGAGACGGATATGCTGACATTGGTAGATGTCAAGGTACCGGAAAATGTGGGGAAGCTTCCCCCCATTCTGATGCATATGAGTCCGTCGCTGATGGTGAACCTGATAGACAGGATGCTGGGCGGGAGTCAGGTGGATGAGGATATTGATCCTTTTTACGTGTATACGGAATTGGAAATGCCATTATACCGTAAAGTTATGGAATACCTGACGGCGAGCATGCAGGATGCGTGGAGCAGCTATCTGCGCATTTCGCCAAAGGTTGACCGCATCGTGGATAATACCGGTCTTTACCAGACAATCGGTGTGGATGAAACGGTTGTGATCATCATGCTGAATGTATCGCTGCAGGAAGAAACGGGGAGACTGAGCATCTGTATTCCGGAAGGCTTGCTGATGGGCATCTTCTCGACGATTGATAACCATAAGCGCACGGAGGACGATTATGAGAATGCGCTTCCCGATGTGAAGAAGGTGATCTTTGATAAGATACGCGACTCCGTTCTGACCGTGAAAGCGGAACTTGGCAGCGCAGAAATGTCCATGGGCGATATTTATGGCCTCAAGGTGGGGGATGTGATCAATTTGAACAAGTCGCAGAATTCCACCATCCGCCTTTTCGTGGAGGAGCAGCCTTGGTTTGAAGGGCAGCTTGGCGTCAGCAATAAAAAAGTTGCCGTCAAGATTGAAAACCGTCTGGATATTGAGACGGATGATGAACCGGAAATGCAGACGGATGATTTTGAGTCCGCTGTATCAATAGACGCAAATAATATAGTAAGCGAGGTATGAGAGTATGGCTAAAATACTGGTAGTTGACGACGCAGCATTTATGAGAATGATGGTCAAGGATGCACTTTCCAAAGGCGGCTACACGGATGTGGTGGAAGCTTCCGACGGTGCGATGGCGGTGGAGGAGTATGAAAAGGTCAATCCCGATCTGGTGATCATGGATATTACCATGCCCAATATGGATGGTCTGCAGGCCCTCAAGGCGATCAAGGGAAAACACCCGGATGCAACCGTGGTAATGTGTTCCGCAATGGGACAGGAGAGCATGGTAATTGATGCGATTAAGTCCGGTGCAAAGGATTTCATCGTAAAGCCTTTTAAGGCAGACCGTATTTTGAAAACCGTAAACAGTATTGTTGGAGCATGACAGGGGGAACGGTCACATGTCTTTTATGAGTTCACTCAACATTCCGGCTTCCGGAATGTCAGCCCAAAAACTGCGGCTTGACGTGGTGTCGGACAATATTGCCAATCAGGAGACCACGAGAACCGAAAGCGGCGGGCCCTACAGAAGAAAGATGGTAGTCATGCAGTCCGTGCAGGACAAAAAGTTTAAGAAAGCATTGCAGTCAGCTTCCGCAAACGGGGCAAGACCGGGGGGCGTAAAGGCCACCATGATTTTGGATGACCAGACGGAGTTGAATCCCGTTTATGATCCCGAACATCCGGATGCAAACGAAAATGGGTATGTCCTTATGCCCAATATCGACATGGTCAAGGAGACCGTTGACAGCATGGCGGCATCCCGCGCCTATGAAGCGAATGTCACCGCTTTTAACGCGATGAAGCTAATGATGCAGAAGGCGTTGGATATAGGTAAATAAGAGGACAGGTCAGAAAGAGAGATTGGTATAAATGGGAGCTAATAAGTTTAGTACGACGGAAATAGATGCGATAGGCGAAATCATGAATATCAGCCTCGGGGCATCTGCGACCGCCGCATCAACAATGCTGGATGCACGGGTTGACATTACGACCCCGCAGGTCCGTGTGCAGAGTAGGGATGAATTTTCCTTTACGAATCTGGAACCGGCTATCTGTGTGGAAATCACATATGTCGAAGGATTGACCGGCGATAACGTTATGCTCTTAAAAAGGCATGATGTAAAAGTAATCGTTGAGAGACTGATGGGGATGGAGATTCCCGAGGATGAATTTGAACTCAACGAGATGAACATCAGCGCCATCTGTGAGGTTATGAACCAGATGATGGGCGCCTCCGCAACCGCCCTGTCGGAATTGCTGAACCGTACGGTCAATATCTCCACGCCGCGTTCTTTTGAGGTTACCAGCGACGAGTTTTTCAAGGATAAGTATTTCCCCAAGGAAAACGACTCCATGGTGGTAATCAGCTTCAATCTGGACATCGCGGGAAAGATGGACAGTGAGTTTATGAATCTGATGCCGATCAAGCTGGCAAAAGAGTTGGTTCTTGGTTTCTTCCCGGATTTGGCGGATGTTCAGGAAGAGGAGGAAGAAGAGGAAGAACCTGTTGCAGCGGCGGGCGCAGGCTCCGGAAAGCTGAGTCAGGCAGAGATGGACGCGCTTCTTGCATCCATGCAGTCAGAGCCCGAACCGGCCCCGGCCCCGGAACCGGCTGTTGTGGGCAGCGGTTCCTCGGAGAAGATGAGCCAGGAGGCCATGGATGCGCTTTTGGCTTCCATGCAGGGAGGCCAGGATGCGGCAGCGCAGCCCGCAGCACAACCGGTGGTGCAACAGCCTGTGGCGGCACAGCCCACGGTGCAGCAGCCCGTGGCAGCACAGCCCATGGTACAGCAGCCCGTGGCAGCACAACCCATGGTGCAACAGCCTGTGGCGGGGCAGCCCATGATGGGTATGCCGATGATGCCGCAGATGGATATGTCTGTTTTTTCCCAGAGTCTTTTGGAAATGCAGCGTATGCAGATGAAGATGCTGGAACAGATGCAGCAGATGGAAAAAGAACGCCAGCAGGCTGGCGCCAAGGAGCAGACCAAGAAAGAACGGGGGCCAAAGCAGCTGAATGTGCATGCAGGTATTCAGCGCTCCCTGCACGATGCTTCGGGCGGTGAGGTGGATCCGGACGGCAATTTGGATATGATCATGGGAGTTCCCGTGGAGATATCCGTCGAAATCGGCCGAACCAAGAAGCTGGTACAGGATGTCCTGGAATTGAACAAAGGTTCGCTGGTGGTCTTGGACAAGTTGGCGGGGGAGCAGGTGGATTTGTTTGTCAACGGACAGTGCATTGCCAAAGGTGATGTGGTGGTGGTTGACGATAATTTCGGTTTCCGTATTACACAGATACTGGCTGAGAATATGCCGGTTGTGGAATGAGAATATATGGTGGAAGGATTTTTGACAGCGGCCGGAACGCTGATTTTGGTAGTCGGCATTTTGTTTTTGTGCTGGTTTGCCACGAAGAAGCTGGCAGGAATGGGTCAGCCCGGGCAGTTTAGGGGGAACGGGTCGCGCATTCGCTTACTGGATCAGGTGGGACTGGGGCCGGATAAGGGAGTTGCTTTGATTCAGGTGGGCAGGCGTTACTGGCTGGTAGGAGTGGCATCTTCCGGTATCAGCCTGCTTGCAGAACTTGATGAGGAAACGGTAGGGGAGGCCGAGGTGCCAAACGGCGGCCAGCCAATGGATTTTAAGCAGTTGTTGGAAAGTTTCAAGGACAGGAAGAAGTAAGGGATATGGGCGAACAATCTTTAATCAATGTAAACGGGAACAGTGTGCCTACGCTGGAGCTTTTGCTGATGATGACAATCATCTCCCTCCTGCCGTCCATTATGATCATGATGACTTCCTTTACGCGGATTATGATCGTCATGGGCCTGACCAGAACTGCGATGGGCGTGCAGCAGTCGCCGCCGAACATGGTATTGGTGGGAATTTCCCTTTTCCTCACCCTGTTTATTATGCGGCCTGTTTTTGAAAGAATTAATACGGAAGCATACCAGCCTTACCGCAACGGTGCCATCACGGCGGAGGAGGCACTTGACAGGATGCAGCAGCCCATGAAGGAATTCATGCTGAGCAATACCAAAATTGAGACGCTTGAGGCATTTTCCGACATGGCAGGGATAGAGGTGGGAGAAGATCCCACGGAACTTTCCCTGGCAATTATTATTCCTTCGTTTATGACAAGTGAGTTGAAACGCGCTTTTCTTGCGGGTTTTATCATTTATATGCCGTTTTTGCTGATCGACATCATTGTGTCAAGTACGCTGATGTCAATGGGTATGATGATGCTTCCGCCTGCCACGATTGCGCTGCCGTTTAAGCTGCTGCTTTTTGTGACGGTGGACGGATGGGAGTTATTGTTTTCCAGTCTTGTGGAGAGTTATATCAGGTTTTGACGGCAGAAGTTGGTTTGGCCGGCGGCAAAGCGGTTAGGGGCCGGCGGTATGGAGGTTTTTTATGACAAACGGGGAAATATCCGATCTGGTATACAAGGTTTTTGTGAGTGCACTCCAGCTTGGGGGCCCGCTTCTGATCATTAGTATGGCAGTGGGTATTGTGATTGCCATTTTGCAGGCTGCGACCCAAATCCATGAACAGACCCTTACCTTTGTGCCAAAGCTTGCCACAATCGGGGTGGTTTTGATCCTGACTGGGCAAAATATGCTGGTCGCCCTGCAGGAGTTTTTCCGGGAGATTTTTGCTTTGGTAGCCGCAAACTAGGCGGGAGGCTTAAATGACGGAAGCATTTTTGGAGCAGATTTTTTTGCTTGCCCTGGTAATGA